>CAZHTX010000008.1:21817-30656 GCA_964535475.1 uncultured Pirellulaceae bacterium | reverse complement strand
ATGACATAAAATAATTGCCCATCCGCTTCGCCACCCCCGTCGTACCGGATAATATTCGGATGCCGGACGCGAGAAAGAATCAGCATTTCCCGTTCAAAGCGGGCGCGGATCAAGAGGTCTCGGGAAACGCTCGGATGCAGTAACTTGATGGCAACCTGTTCGCCGCTGAGCTTGTGCGTGGCGGCATATATTGCCCCCACGGTGCCCACGCCAATCGCGGCTCCGAGCTGATAATCATCCAGCCGCAACGTGGAAATGTTCACCAACACTGCCCCTCAGGCCCGCGGAGCCAAGTGTGCCCCGCATTCGGGAGCTAGGACTCATGGTGCGTCTATGTGTAATCAGACGTCGGTGATCGCTTCGATCTTGACGCGAGTGTACAAAGGACGATGCCCCGTCCGCTTGCGGAATGTTTTGCGGCGGCGAAACTTCTGGATGTAAATCTTCTCGCCCTGCTTGGGACCCATGATCGACGCGGTTACTTGAACCCCATCCACCGTCGGCGTGCCGATCCGCAGACCATCATCACCGCCAACTGCCAACACTTTCGGGAAGTGAAAGTTCTCGCCTTGGGGGACATCTCGGTAGTCCAGGTCTAATTCCATCCCGGGTTCTACTCGGTACTGTCGCCCACCATCCACAATAATCGCGTACATCGCTCGGAATCTCGCGTTATAACTTGATCAAAGGCGAGGACTCCGCAGAGGAGATCAACGCTACTCGCCTGTTGCCACTTTGAATTTTTAAGAACCGCGAAATATAGTCACCAACTAGGCGGTAACGCAACCCACGACGCGACTTATCGTTCAGCTTTTTACCGCGATCGCCCATTAAACGGGTGCCACCGGTGGAACTCCCAGGCAATAATGGCGTTCGCAACCACTTTCGGTTCTCACTTCCTTCCCCTCCCTCCCTCCGCGGATACACCATGAAGCGACATTCCCTCACGCCCCCTGCACTTTTTGCAGCCTGCCTCCTCAGCGGTCTTACGTTGGCCCTCGCTGCTAGCCCAGCCCGCCAGGCTGTGGCCGATGATTTTGTTGACCTGTTTGACGGCGAAACGCTCAACGGCTGGCACGGGCGGCAAACGATGGCTCCCGGCAAATATGCGGAAACGACTGCTGAGCAACGGGAAAAATGGCAACAAGAAACGGCCGCCCACTGGGAGGCTAAAGATGGCGCCATTGTGAATGACGGCCAGGGCCCCTACCTGACGACCGATCAGGATTACGGCGATTATGAGCTGTTTATCGATTACAAGACGGTCGCCGGGGCCGATTCGGGGATCTATCTGCGAGAAGTCCCCCAAGTGCAAATTTGGGACTATACCGACGAAAAGAAATTTGGCATCGGTGCCGACAAAGGTTCCGGCGGACTCTGGAACAACGCTCCCGGGGCAAAGGGCAAGGACCCGCTGGTGTTGGCCGATAAGCCTTTTGGCGAATGGAACACGATGCGGATTTTGCACGTCGGTGAAATGGTTTCCATCTGGCTGAACGACAAAATGGTTGTCGATCACGCCCGCATGGCCAACTACTGGGATCGCGATAGCCCCTTTCCCGCTCGCGGACCGATTCAATTGCAAACCCACGGTGGTGAAATCAGCTGGAAGAATATTCGCATCCGGGAAATTCCCAGCGACGAAGCGAATGCTATTTTGGCAGAAAAAGCGGGCGAAGGTTTTACATCGATTTTCGATGGCAAATCGTTGGCCGGTTGGCAAGGAGCGGTAGATGATTACGAAGTCGTCGACGGCGCGCTACAGTGCAAGCCCAGCCGCGGCGGCAACTTGTTCACCACGGAGTCTTACGGCGATTTCGTCGTGCAATTGCAGTTTCGTTTGCCTCCCGGTGGCAACAACGGTTTGGCAATTCGCTATCCGGGCGAGGGAAATCCAGCCTACGGGGCAATGACCGAACTGCAAGTGCTCGATAACACAGCCGCCAAATACGCCAAGTTGGACCCACGCCAGTACCACGGATCGGCTTACGGGATGGCGGCCGCCGCTCGCGGTTACTTGCGTCCCGTCGGCGAGTGGAATTATCAGCAAGTTACGGTCCGTGGCTCGACAATCCAAGTCGAACTCAACGGCACCCTGATCCTCGATGCCGATCTTGCCAAAATTAACGACTACATGGCCGATTCGCCCCACCCAGGGAAAGATCGCACCAGCGGCTACTTTGGCTTCGCCGGACACAATGACCCAGTCGCGTTCCGCGACCTGGCAATCAAGCCGCTTGACTGAGTGAGCGACTCGAGATGCACGAGCCGCTCGCCATGCGTGAGCGGCTCGCTGATAACTTTGCGGGCCGTCCGATTGATCGCCCATGTCTTCCTTGCTGGTGAATTTCATGGCCGATGAAGCAATTGAGTCCGCCAAACCAGGGCGCAGACCGCGAACTTGGCTCGCCGGCGGCTTGCTGCTGATCGGCGTGGGCGTCCTCTGTGCCCCGTCATTGCTCGGCTCGAGCTGGGTGGTCAATCCGCTGCTGGCTAAATTTCTCAAAGATGATTTGCGAGCCGAGGTGGCCGAAGTCAAACTCGGTTGGTTACGCCCGCTGGATGTTAAACAACTAACCATCCAAGAACCCAGCGGTGAATTGTTAGTCGACGTGGAATCGATCCGCGGGCAGCGAAGCTTGCTGGCCTTGTTGTGGGACCGTCAAAAATGGGGTGAGGTTCAGATCATCCAGCCCACGGTCAATCTTTCACAGTTGGAGGAAGGGACTAACTTTCGCAAGCTGGTCTCGGCCTTGAGCCCGGCCAAAAAAGAACCCCGCGACGCTCGTCAACCTTTACGGGCTGATGTGGAACTACGAGTCGAAGACTTGCGAGTGGTGATTCGTGATCAGGAGCAAGTCCGCCCGCTGTTGGATGTGCCTTGGGAGAATTTTGCCGTTCGCTACGCGGCTTCTACCTCGGCGCCACAAGTCACAATACCGCAAACAGAGCTGTTCCGCCGCGCGAAACTGACTCCGCAACTGTTCGCTTTCGGTCTTCAGTACGTGATTCCGATCGCCGCCGAGGCGGCGGCTATCGATGGAGAAATCTCGTTGGCGGTGGGCGAGATCGGCCTGCCGCTCGAGAGCCTGCTCGATTCGTCAGGTAGCGGGAGCCTGACCGTTCACGCGGTCTCGCTGCAAGCACGTTCGCCACTGATGAAGCAAATCTCAGCTTTGCTTGGCAAGTTATTGCAAAGCGAGGGGGCGGGGCGAGTGGTGTTGGTGGCCGATTCCGAGATCGAGTTCTCGCTGGCCGATCGTCGCGTGTACCATGCGGGATTAAAGTTTGGCTTGCCAGCAATCGATCCCGATTTGGTGTTTGAAACTAGCGGTTCGGTCGGCTTCGATCAAACACTTGATCTGGTTTTAAGCGTGCCAATCTCCAGTCGTCTGCTGCAGCGGGCTAGCGGCTTATTGGCGGCGCTCAATCCCGAGGCAGCATCGCTGCTCGGTGATGCGGTGCAGGACGCAACTGGCGAACAAGCCTCGACCGAAGCCTTTTCGACTCCCAAGTTTCAGGGGCTGAGCATCCCGATTCGCGGCACGCTGGGTGAGCCGCAAATTCTTTGGCAGGAAACGTTGGGCCCGCAAGGCAACGCCGTGGCCCAAGCCTTGGGGGGTAGCTTGGGGGATAGCCAATGGTTGGATATGGCGAAGCAAGTCGGCGGCCAGCTGGGACAAAGATTACTGGAGAAACGGCGGCAACGCGGCGAGGCAGCCCAGCAGCCTGAGGAGGCTGAACAGCCTGAGGAGGCTAAAAACGACGGCCAATCGCCAACTACAGAATCGCCAACTACGGAAGCAGCGAACGCAGGGGGAGTGGTCGAGGAAGCGGCCGGTGCGGAGAAACCGGCCCGCGAGGGGCTGTTGCGCCGGCTGCGGAATCGACTGCGGCGAGGGGAGCAAGACGCTGGTAACGGCGGTGGTGAATCGTAGCGGGCAATGCGTTAACAGCTGAAATTCACGCTTTGTGGCCGACGAAATTTCTCGTGCTAATCGCGATTTTCGACAATCATGCGTACCAGTTGGGCCACCGAGTCGGCCGATAGCTTTTTCATGATGTTGGCTCGGTGAGACTCGATCGTCTTGATGGACAGGTTTAATTCCCGAGCAATTTGCTTGTTGAGCAATCCGGCCACTACCAAGTTCAAGACTTCGCGCTCGCGTCTGGTCAGGGAGTCCAACATCTGGTTGGTTTTTTCGCGTGTTTGGCGGAGCGTGCGACGTTGGGCATCTTTCGCGATGGCGCGGGAAACACTGCTGCAAAGCTGTTCGGTCTTGAGAGGTTTTTCGATGAAGTCGATTGCACCTTGACGCATCGCCGAGATCACATCGGGGACTTCACCACTGCCGGTGATGACGATAAACGGTAGTTCGCAGCCTCGCTCTACTAGGGCATCACGTAATTCTAGCCCCGACATTTCCGGCAATCGCAAGTCGAGGACCAAGCATCCGCTGCTCTGGGGATCAAATTGACTCAATAGGTCCTTGGGGGTAGCAAATGTCCTCACCTGAATCTGGTCTTTAAGCTCTTCGCTCTCCAGCATCCAGACAATGGCTTGCCTGACGGTGGCGTCATCTTCGACAATATATACGACCGATTGGTCCATCCGATAAACCTGCTTGCCGGTGATGGCCGGCCCTCTGCTGCGAATAAATCAAGTGATGTCGTTGATCATAACAAGCCCCTCGCAAGCAAACACTGACAACTGGAACTGGCTGGCCGCTTTACGCAAATGCGCAACGCGGGCGAGGCAGGAAAGTGCCACGGATAAATACGCAAAGAGTAGATTGCTCTACAAAGTTGATGCGGTTGGCGTGATAAGGTGTTCGTTAACGGTTGGCCTTAACATGCATCAACCGTCAAACGAGTTGAGTATGGCAAGGCGGACGAACGTGGGGCAGTCTCGTTTTGAAGGTGTTGAAAATCACCGTTGATCCCAACGATCGGGACCAACGGTGGCAAGTTGGCCTGCCCCTCACCAACTTGTCTTAGTCTGTTATTCAATAAGATCGACGGATTCGCAGCGGCAAACAACTAGGGATTACCCTCGTTTTCGCTTTTTTTATCAATCAATTTGAGGTTCCGTCATTCGGTAGGGGTCGAGCGCTTCATCGAGCACCCCCTTCGGCAGAACTCCCTGTTCCTCGCACAGCTGGCGAATCGTCTTCCCTGTCTGGAATGCCTGCTTGGCCAGATCGGAGGCCATGTTGTAGCCAAGATGAGCGTTCAAGCTGGTGACCATTGCCAAACTCTGTTCCACCGAAGCTTGGCAGACTTCGGGGTTGGGGGCGAGGTCTTTGATGCAGAAATCGACGAAGGCGTGCGTGCCGTCAGCCAACAACTGGATCGATTCGAGCGCTGTGTGAGCCATCAGGGGCATCATGATATTGAGCTGGAAATTTCCCCCCGCGGCGCCCGAGATGGTCATCGCAGCATCGTTGCCAATAACGCGAGCGGCTAGTTGCATCATCGATTCGCACATCACGGGATTGACTTTGCCAGGCATGATGCTGCTGCCCGGCTGGCGACTGGGTAAAGAAACTTCAAAGAAGCCACAGCGAGGGCCGCTGCCTAGCCAGCGAATATTATTGGCAACGTTCATGAGGGTTTGCGCCACGCACTTCAGCTGGCCATGCGCCTCGACCAAGGCATCGCGTTGGGCATTGGCTTCAAAATGATTGAAAGCTTCCACGAAGGGGATCCCTGTCTCCGTCGCCAAAGCGGCCGCCACGCGGGCGCCGAACTCGGGGTGCGTGTTGATTCCACTGCCAACGGCGGTGCCGCCCACCGGCAGTTCCATCACGGCGTCTTGAGCGCGTTCGGCTCGTTCAATCGACAACGCAATCTGACGCGCGAAACCACCAAATTCTTGGCCTAAACGTAAGGGCGTGGCGTCCATCAAGTGGGTGCGGCCGATCTTGATAATCTCGTCCCAAGCGGCCGCCTTGACCATTAATTGCTCATGCAAAGCTTCCAGCGCGGGGAGTAAGTGTAATTCGACTTCTACGGCGACCGCCACGTGGATCGCCGTCGGGAAGGTGTCATTGGTGCTTTGCCCCATGTTCACGTGATCGTTGGGGTGAATCACTTTGTCTTTGGCAAACCGGTCCCCACCGAGCAACTCGATCGCGCGATTGCTGATCACCTCGTTGATGTTCATATTGCTGCTGGTCCCCGATCCCGTCTGAAAGACATCGATGGGGAATTGGTCCGTCAGCTTGCCATCCGCAATTTCGCCGGCTGCATCCAACATGGCTTGCACTTGGGCTTCGCTGAGCGGTTGTTTGCCGCTGCCGGTTAGTTTGCCCAATTCGTGATTGGCTTTTCCGCAAGCGTGTTTGACCATTCCCATGGCGCGGATCATGGCAGACGGCAATCGCCAACCTGAGATCGGGAAATTTTCCACGGCACGTTGAGTCTGAGCACCGTAGTAGGCGGCCGCGGGGACTTCCACCGCACCCATCGAGTCGTATTCCGTTCGTTTGTCAGTCATCGCGTTGTTATTCCTGTTGAGTTCGCAGAGGGGGTTGCAGAGATACTGTGAGCCGACGGCGATAGCCGCGGGCCTTTTTTGTGGTTTTCGGCTAGGTTCTTAGTATCCCAGGCTTTCGCGAGCCCCAGGCTTTGAGGAGCCCGGAGCTAGACCTGCTCCCGGATACGATACATCTCCCGCCAAGGCAGTTGAATTCCGCCGTCGATTGTCAGCGTGCTACCGGTGATGTACTCGCTGGCCGGGTCACAGAGAAACGCCACGCCGCGACCGATTTCTTCCGGCTGACCGAGCCGTCCCCAGGGCAACTGGCGCCCCTGTTCCTGCAGCGTTTCTTCGGTAAAAAACTTGCGTTCGCCGGGGGTATCAATCCAGCCGGGGTGGACGATGTTGACGCGAATCCGATGCTCGGCCAATTCGACGGCGGCGGTGCGGCCATTTGATCAATGGCTGCCTTGGCCATGTTGTAAGCCATCGCGCCGGGGATCGCCAGGACCGCGTGGGGCGAGCTGATCATCACGATGTTGCCGCCCTTTTTCTGCTCCATAAGATACAGAGAAGCTTGCCGCATTAGGTAGAACGCACCCCACATGCTGACATCGATTGTTTTGCGGAACTCGCTCAAGTCGGACTCGTAAAACAAATGCCGGTCACTGTAAACGGCATTCGAAACGACAATATCCAAACCACCGAGGCGTTCGACTGTTTGCTCGACGATCCCTTCGGCCTCGGCCTGAACCCCCATGTCGGCAGCCAGCGTAATCGCTTGCACGCCGAGATCTTGGCAAGCCTTTTGAACTTCAGCTGCTTCCTCGGGATGACTGCGGTAATTAATGGCGACGTCAGCTCCGGCAGTTGCCAATTGCATGGCGATCCCTCGCCCAATGCCGCGTGAAGCGCCCGTTACCAACGCCTTTTTTCCTCGCAGTGCCGTCATGATTCCGTTGAACTCCGCGCTCGGGTTTGATGTCTCTGCCAAAAAACTCTGGTCGCGGAGTATACACTTTGAAACGGAAAAAAATGATCCCCTTAGCCGGCCGATCGCAGTATTTCCTCACCGCTCCCCGGCTGCTCCCCGGCTGCCGATAGTGGTTCCGCTCAAAGCGGTTCCGATGTCGCAACGGTTTCCGGCGTCGCAGTGGTCACCGTTGCCGAGCTAGCAGCGGGTGATGAGCTTTGCAACCGCTTCCGCAAATTGAGCGCTTCGTACAAAAAGAAGCCGCTCAGGGCGAAACAACAGAGGGCCACGATCAACCACCTGCCAACGGCAAAATCAGTACCCACCAGCGTTGCCAAGCCAGCTAGGACCCCCAAACCAAAAATGGCGAATTTGAACAACGCTTCGTTGGCCATCCGGCGTCGGGCGCTGGTCGCAATTGCCGATCGGGCAGAAGAATTGGCCAACTCTCGCATCGCCGCTAAATTCCCTGATCGCTCGGGCGCACTGCTGCGTGGCACGTAGGGAGATTCGGCAGTCAGCGGCTGCTGACTGTCCGCCACACCCGCGGTGAATTCCGCCGCCGTTGGAGCCGCCGATCCCGCCGAGGATGGACCTGCCGCCGCCGTGCTTGCGGCGGCCGGACCAACGCTTTGTTCCGCCGCGACGGTGGCCCCCACGCGGCTATCAGGTGTTTGGGCCAGCGTTCCCGCCGAGGCACCGCTGCTGGCCGCTGAGCCGCTGGTAGCGGCTGGCGCAGCCGCCGACGCACCGGTCGCCGGTTCCGCGGCCTCGTCCGACGGCATCCCTTGAACTCGACGCAACAGTCGATTCATGTAGGCTTCTATCGACTCCTCTTCATCATTGCCGCCGGCAGCAGGCTCGACATGGGGCTCTGAGCTGACAGCAGGCTCTGGAGCGACATGGGGCTCTGGGCTGATAGCAGGCTCCGAGCTGACAGCAGCTGGCGGCGATTGGTCCACTGGTGCGGCCGACATTTGTTCAGACAATAGTTGTTGAGACAATAGTTGTGCAGACAACGGTGGTTCAGACAACAAACCTTCGCCGGTTGCCGATTCCACCGGCGAATTCGACTTCACCGCATCGTCTGCATCCGTCGGCTCAACCGACTCCGCTGAGTCAGACTCCGCCGAGTCAATGGATAAGCCCATGCGTGCAAGTATCTCGGCGGCCGTGCTCCCCGGCTCCGCTGCCGCTGCCGGTTGCGGAGTTTCCGTGTCACGCTGTTGTTCGGCATCGTCACCGAGCGGTTCGACCGCCGGCGCCGCAGGTTGAATCCCAAAGCTGGCCAACAACCCTGACGGATCAAGCGATGCACGATCAATCGCCCCAATGGCCTCCGCAGCGTTGGCCAAGTCGCTCGGCTCCATGTCGATGGCATATGT
>CAZHTX010000008.1:0-21717 GCA_964535475.1 uncultured Pirellulaceae bacterium | reverse complement strand
CAATGGCCTCCGCAGCGTTGGCCAAGTCGCTCGGCTCCATGTCGATGGCATATGTCGCCCCATCCTGATACGCCTCCGCTGCCGGAGCGTCCGGTGCCTCGCCAGTCGGCTGAGCGGTTTCGCTGGTCGGTTGAGCGGTTTCGCCAGTCGGCTGGCCAATTTGCGCGAAGGGATCATCATCGAGCCATTGGCTCTGCGCGTTGAGCGGTACGGAACCGCCTGCGTGTTGCTCCTCCCACGGTGCCGTTTGATCGATCGGCAAGTGAAACGCTGACATGCTCAGGGATGCATCGTCACCGTGGTCAGCTACTGGGTGATCGTCGGAGGGGAGCGGCGTTGGCTCGTTCGACGCTGGCGACTCGTCTTGCAGCGAACTAAAAAACTGCGACTGCGAGACACTGACATCCTCTGCTGTCACCACGTCTGCCGGCGATACCACGTCTGCGGGTGCCACCACATCGGTCGGTGATACCGCATCGGTCGGCGGTACTGCATCAGTCGGCGGTACTGCATCAGTCGGCGGTACCGCATCAGTCGGTGTTACGGGAGTCGCCGTGGGGTACTCGGAGACAAAGGGTTCTCTCGCTGGCTGATGAACGCTTGACTCCCATGCGGGCTCATTTTGCGGCGAGCCAGTGGGACGCGATGAGATTAGAGTCTCTGCTGCTGGGTCCTCTGCTGCTGGGTCCTCTGCTGCTGGGGACTCTGTTGCTGGCAGGCCCTTCATGGGAGTTATGGGCGCCTCTGCAAAAGGGTCGGCGACATCAAAGGGGGCCGATGGCACGACTTGGTGCATCGTTTGTTTGAGATTCCCCACGGCGTCGATTGCTTGTTGAGCAGTGTCCTCGGTAGCTTCGAGCCGCTGTCGCAAGTCATCACATTCGGCTTGCAGTTGCTGGCTCTGCATGTCGTATGCATCCGCCAACTGGGAGAGACGCTGATCGGAGTCGCGTTGTTCGCGTTGCAGCGTTTCGATTTGGCTGATCGTGGCATAACGCTCCGAATCAGTCTGCAAGTTCTGCAGGGACGAGCGCAGCTGTTGCACGAGTGCACTTAAGCCTTGCCCTGCTTGACGCGTCTCCTCTAACTGACCACTCAGCTGGCTGAGGCGTTCGGTGGAGCGCTGCACGTTACCCCGCACTTCGCTGATTGCCGACTCATCGCGTGATCTACCGGCCGCGTATTGATCGGCCAATTGCTGCAGCGATTGCTCGAGCATCTCCGCGTCGGCCGCAACTTCTTCCTGCCGGGTCTGGTTGGCCACCGTTTGCAAGCGGATCTCACGGTTCTCTTGTTGCACGCTGTCCAACGCGGCCTGCACGAAATCAAGCCGTTTGCGGAGCGTTTCGGCCAGCCCCAGCACTTGCCGATTTGCCACCTCGGTATCTTGTTGTTGCTGCTCCAAACGCATCTCGATCCCGGGCATCATCGAGCCCGTCATGGCGCTCACTCGACCCGACAACTCCGCCAGCTGAGTACGCAGCCCATGCACGGTGTCCTCGGCTTGCCGAGCACGTTGCTCAGCCGCCTCCTGTGCCTGACGCAAAGCCTCCACCTGCGATTTAGCTCGCTGCTCGCGCTGCCGAGATAGTTCTTGTTGACGGCGATTGCGTTCCTGCCAACGCCGCTCATTGGCGAAAATCGCTTGTTGCTGTTCCAGCAAGTCGATCCCGGCGCGACGCGCATCGAGTACCGGACCTGGATTCAGCAAGCGATGAGGCAGCGGATGTTCCGCAGTCGCCTCGGTAGTCGCCTCGGTAGTCGCCTCGGAAGTCGTTTCAGCGGACCGCCCAGTTGTAGGCCCGTGGCGATCTGTAATTGGTGATTCTGCTGGTGGTGATTCTGCTGATGCAGCCGGGCTTGAGTCTGTTGCGTCTTCGGCGAAGTCCAGTTCTGCGGAGGGACCGTCCAGGACTCGCGGATTTGCCAACGACTCCGAACAGATTGTCTGGCTGGTGGGGTTGCGGCTCGACTCGACCGCGCTGTTAAACTCAGTGATGACTTGCATCGAGTCGGCGAACGAGAGGCGACGACGCGGGACCACGCGTGAAGCGGCCGCGGTGGGCTGCTCTTGGCGATCGCGGCTGTTAGCCGGTTCGTCAACAGGCGGTTCGCCAGTGGTTGGCCGCGGGGTGGTCGATGGGGCCACCGGCACATCTACCGCCGGCACATCTACCGCCGGCTCGTCGGATACCTCACTTTGGGTTGAGCGGAGGTCGGTCAGCAGTTTAAATTCGTACGCGCCCAATTGAAAATAGTCACCGCAAAATAATTCACTTTCCGTTTTGGCGACCCCATTGACGGGGATCGCCACTCCGGCGGCTCGCAGAATCACTTCCCCTTTTGGATTTCGCACGAGGCTGGCATGAACGGGACGCACCGTCGCATCGTCGAGTCGGACTGAACATTCCGGTCCGCTTCCGAAGGTATATTTGGGACCGATCAATTTCAGTCGTCGGCGGGGCGAGCCTGGGCGCGTGACGCGGAATTCGATGGCCACGTCCTGAGCAGCGGGCGTGGATTCATCGTGCTTCGATTTCAGGGTCGACACCGTTTCATTCCCTTGTTCACAGCGTGCATTCCGGAGCTTACCACATTCAGCTGACCAAGTCGCCAGCAGAGGGGGGGCGGGGCCGTCCTGCGTCAGAGGCTCGGCAACCTCCACCCGTAGCGGAAATTCCTCCCTCTCCGGAAACGACTCCGTCTCTGAGTTGTCGGAATTACGAGCGTTGCGCGATTAGTAATTCCGAGCGCCAGAATTTTCAGCCGACTTTTCGGCGTGCTCGAGGGGCGGAAAAATAGCCAATCACAACTCGCTTGCTGCCAAACTGTCCGCGCTTGCGAGCCCAAAAAAATATCTAGCCAGCTTCCAAGGTGTGAGTCGTAAGTCTTTAATGGTAAACGACTTAGGGTTTTCGGTGTGAGGCCGTCAAGAATGCCTCCGGGGTGAAGGAACCAAAACGCTGACATCCGCGTAGTATAGTTCGACGCCATGCAATCTGATGAACTCCTGGGAGTTATGGGAACTCGGTTTGCGGGGTTACTCAGAATAACAGCGATGTAGACCGTTATCAGCAAGGGACAATCACGATGGCACGCAAAGACGCTTTGACGAAGCTGCGGGACGTTCTGGTCCGACGCCGCGATGCCTTGCGCAGGGCGATGGCTGGAGATCTAAATCAGTTGCAAGAGCTCCGCGATCAGGGTCCTGGCGACATGCTGGACGCGGCTGTCGATACGGCCCAAGACGAATTAAACAGCCAACTTCTGGAAGTCGAATCGCGCGAGCTCGAACAAATCGAAGAAGCCTTAAACCGGCTGAAAACCGGCTCGTTTGGGCTCTGTGAGGAATGCGAAAAGCCGATCCCACTGAAACGCCTGCAGGCGCTGCCATACGCGACCGAGTGCATTGAATGTAAGCGGAAAAGCGAATCACAGAGCGGATCTGCCGCGCAAGCTACCCCCTGGAATAGGGTTTTCGACAACAGCCAAGTCGATTCTCTGTAGGTTGGGGGGAGGACTTTCTCATACGCTCCGCCATGTCACGCTTTTAGCGATTAAATCGTTAGCGCCCGGCGGGGATTTGGAGTTGCAAGTTTATTGCTTGACTGCCGATGAAATGCTGTGAGCCTCTTAAAAAATGGGAATACGGATCTGCCATCAGCGATCCGCGTTTCCAGGCATAGGTTCCGACCATCGGCCAGCCCACGGACGTGGCGGGTCTTTCTTGGCCTAGGGATGCGCAACAAGAAAAATACCCGTCTTGAGATCCGTCATGCTCCGACACCGCGCCACCATTGCGCTGCTGTTTGCCTCCGCCTCTGCTCCCTACGCGGTGGGCCAAGCTCCCTCGTTCCCGCGGCTCAGCCCGCCTCAGGCGCCCGTCACGATTGTCGACTCGGCCCCGGATGTGTTGGCGGCATCGCCCTCAAAATTCTCTGCAAACTCGCCGATGGCGGACCGCGAGTTGGCAGCCCAGGAGAGCGGTGCCAGCGCACCGGCGGGCGAAATCGATGCGTATGCGGCGTTAGCCGCCGAGGCCACAGCGCTGCAGCGCATGGAAAATGTGGTCAAGCTGGTTGCGAAGATTGTGCGGCCCTGCGTGGTGCACATCGAGGCCAGCAAATTGGAAGCCGGTCGGGGGCGGGCTGCCAGTTATGATGAGGCGGGGTCGGGCGTGATTATCTCCCGTGCCGACGGCTACTGGGTGCTCACCAATCGTCACGTGATTCATGGCTCGAGCCGTCAGGAAATCACTTTGCGAATGCACGACGGTCGCAGCATTCAACCGGTGCGAATTTTGGAAGATGCCAGCACCGACGTGGCGGTCTTGCAATTGCCCTCAGCCGATCTGTCCGCGGCCCGCATCGGCAGCAGCGCCGTCGTCGGCGTGGGAGATTTTGTGTTGGCCGTTGGCAGTCCATTTGGGCTGAGTCATTCGGTTACCTTTGGCATCATCAGCGCCATGGGCCGGCGCGATTTGACCTTGGGTGCCGAAAGGATTGAGCTGCAAGACTTTTTTCAAACCGACGCGGCGATCAATCCTGGCAACAGCGGCGGGCCGCTGTTGAATTTGCGCGGTGAAGTCATTGGGCTCAACACGGCTATCGCCAGCAGCAGTGGGGGCAGCGAAGGCATTGGCTTTGCAATTCCTATGGATATGGTCATGCAGGTCGTCGATCAATTAATTGTCCACGGACAAGTCCGCCGGGCCTACTTGGGGGTCAGCTTGGCACCTGATTTTGCCGCCGCCGATGCGCTCCGCTTGGGGCTACCGCGGCCCGGGGGAGCTCTGATTAAAACGGTGCGGGAAAAATCGCCCGCCCTAGAAGCTGGACTTCGCGTGGGTGATGTGATCACCGAATTTGATGGAGTACGGATTGAAAATGACGACCACCTCGTTACCCGCGTGGGACTGACCGCCTTGGGCAGCAGTGTCCCCGTGGTGCTGTACCGCGAGGGCCAGGCTTATCAAACACAGGTCACGGTCGCGGCGATTCCCTAAGCCCCCCTCGCTCTTTTGACAAGGCTGTCCGCTCTCTTGACAAGGCCGCTCTCTTGACAAGGCTGCCCGCAACCTGCTATTCCCCACGACGGCGGTTGCAGGGGTGACCTCTGCATTGGCAGGTGCCTGCCTGACGCCACCCCCTGGTGATCAAGCTCATACAAATTTCGACAAGGATGTCCGATGCGTCAAAGTGCACGTGCCCTGCGGGTAGGTAAACGAGGAAAATCAGCTGTGGCGATGCTGCTATTGGGGCTAGCCACGGTGGGTTGTGGTGGCGAACCGGCCGCCACCGAGAGTGCTGATCCGCAGGCCGCGGCGACGCCAGCCAGCACCGACTCTGTCGCATCGGTCGACCTGCAAAGCCCAGAAGCTGTTGTCAGTGAATTTCTGGACGGCGTGCGGCGGGGGGGAACAGCCGCTGATATCGGTCGTTTGATGACCGCCAAATCGCGCGAACAATACGCTGCGGTGGGGTTGGTAATGCAGCCTCTCGGCGCACCCGATGCGACCTTTAAAGTGACTCGCAGCGTGCCCTATGGCGAGGATGCGGTCTTGGTGAACAGCGTGTGGTCCGAGCAGTCACCGACTGGCGAGCCGGTCAGTTACGAAGTGGCTTGGGCGCTGAAGCAAGAGTCGGAGGGATGGCGCGTCAGCGGCTTAATTTTGGGTGAAGATCAAATTTTTAATTTCGAAAGCCGCGAAGACGTGTTGGCGATCAAAGGCATGCAAGACGGGGAGCCTGTCGCCGGGGACGATGTTCCCAGAACGGCCGACGGGTCCGGATTCGTCATGCCCGAATTTAATTAGCCCGTATTGTTCAAGTAGCCCGTATTGATCGGTTCGGTCAGACGCCTCCGCTTCTTCTCTCGCTCCCTTAACGGGGGGCGACTTGCTTCTGCCTGCTGTGGTGTCTGACCTCCTCTCCGAATTGGCTACAGGAAAAACTGCTAAAGTTACCTGGCTTGCCAATTGACATCGGACATAATAAAGCTACCTTTGTGCCAGCCTGTGCGATCGTCAAGGACAACCTGTTTTTCCTAGACTGCCTGAGATGCAAGGTGTTGCACGCGAGGGTGTTCCTCCAGGCTCACGGGCGGCAGTGGTCAAAGTGGCCCGCCAAAGTTGTAGGTCGCACGAGATGTCCCGTTTACTTCGTGAGGTATTTGATGAATCGTTCGGTTATTTGTGGTATTGCCGGTTTGGCAATGATGATTGCTTTCGCAATGTCTTCCGTAGACTCGGCTTCGACCGCGCAAGCTGGTTGTGGTGGCGGTCTGCTTGGTGGAATTTTCAAGAAGGATTGTGGCGGCGGTGGCGGGTTGTTCGCCAAGAAAAGCTGTGGTGGCGGACTGTTTGCCAAGAAGAGCTGCGGTGGTGGCTTGTTCGCACGTCTGAAGGCTCGTCGCGCTGCGGCTTCCTGCTGTGCACCTGAGCCCGTTTGTTGCGTGCCTGAGCCCGTTTGCTGCGTGCCCGAGCCCGTTTGCTGCGTGCCTGAGCCCGTTTGCTGCGCTCCTGAGCCCGTTTGCGCTCCTGAGCCAACTTGCTGCGGTACCGTAACCGTTGCTCAACCTTGCTGTGGTGCGGCCCCCGTAATGGGTTCGACTGCGGTCATGGGTTCGACTGCGGTCATGGGCGGAACCGTTATCAGCGAGACCGTGATTGGTGAAGCTCCTGCTGAAGGCGCCGTTGAAGCTCCTGCCGCTGGTGCTGAGAGCGCTTCGGATGCTCCTGTTGCTACCGACGAAGCTCCTCCTGCTTCCACTTAATTCTTTGTGACGCACGATTTTTGGTGATCACTTAGTTCAGCCTGGCTGAACGTGGATTAAACTAAAGCCTCGCGCCGCCTGTTTATGGCTCCGCGAGGTTTTTTTTCGCCCCACTCCTTCACTGCCCCGCCCACGATCCTTGCCCGCCAAAGCCCCGATCACAACAGCAAGCTCCCCGCCTGCCACCCATGCTCCCCAGCCCACTTCGAAACTCCGGGCGGGCATGAATTTGGTGCTGGTCTTGCACCTCGGTCTGTTGACGATGAGCTTGGCTGGCTTAGTGGTCTCGTCCCCCGTGCAGGGTCGGTTGGTGCAATTCGCACTTCCTTACCTTTCACCTTTGCATCTGCGTGTTGACAATCGGGCTTTGGATTTTCTGCACTTCACAGAGTCTGACTGGAATCACCGCATGGAATGGGGCGCCGTGTCTAAGGCTGACGTTTCTGCCGAGCCAACCTGGCAGCCGTCGCCAACGGCGAATTGGGGACGATTTGCGGAGGAACGTGTGTCTCGTTTTGCCCGCTCGATTTCCGAAGCAGCGGAAGCCGATGATACAGCGACCGCGACGTTGTTGATCACACCCTGGATCGATCGGTTGCTGGCAGATTCCGAGATTGCCGCCGCAGTTGGGCAGCACTTTCAAATTCGCGTGATCGTCGTTCCGCGACAGCCCGCTGGTGAATCGCAACCGCAGGTCCGCCTGCGTGCGGCGGTGATCGTAGCACCGGACGGGGCTGAGGCAGGCCGGCGGACCTGGAAATTGGTGACTTTGGACGAGTCTCGCTTGAACGCAACCCCGGTGGTTTCGCGTGCCCAATAACGCAAAGAAAACAGCTCGGCAGGCCGGTAGTCAGCGATCAAAAAAGCCGGTGGCGACGGCGGCTAGCCACGAGGTTCAAGCTGGCCAGCCGGTGGGGGACGCCTGGGAACGTTTTTGGTACCAGCCGCAGTCTTACGGCATGCTGATTTGGTTGCGCCGCGGCTTGGGCCTCGCCGCCTGTTTGTTTTTTGCTTCGTATTGGAGTGATATTGCCAATTGGTTTTCCGCGAGCGGCCTGCTACCCACGGAACGCTTGGGGCGTCTGGTCGCCTCCACGGGGGCGGAGGAAGTCGCTCGTTGGCAATTTTCTTTGCTGTATGGCATTGATTCGCCGATTTTGCTGCGGACTTTCTTGGTGATTGGGATGATTTCCGCCATCCTGGTGGGGGTTGGTCGTCTGGGACGTGGGGCGATCCTCGTCTGCTGGGTGTGCCTCCTGAGTCTCGCCAATCGCCAATGGGTCGTGGTTGGTTTGGTCGAATTTCCCCTCACGCTCGGTTTACTGGGACTGACCATTGCCGGCAGTGGTCGCGGGCTGTCATTTGACCAGCACCAGCCCACAAACCGGGCACCCGCGACTTGGCAAATCGGGTTGGGGAAACGGATATTGCAAGTGCAGGCGGCTCTGTTGGCGACCGCAATTGCCGCTGCCCAGACACTTCGCGGCGAATGGCTCAGTGGCGAAGGGTTCGCTCGGTTGCTGACAGCCGGAGCGGGGCGGATCATCGACTTGTCGGCATTCGCCGCCTACCCCGCATTCGCCAGGTTGGCGGGGCTACTACTGGTGGCAATCCCCTGGGGCTGCGTGGTGGCCTTTGCCCTCGGTTTGTGGCTCAGTAGCATCACTTGGCGGCGATCCGCGGTCGTGACTCTGATGGTCTACACGATGTGTGTCGCCGGGTTGGCAGACCAGTGGCTGTATGGCTTGGCGCTCGTTTCCTTGCTAGTTTCGCTTGTCCCGGCGGCTGCTACGTTCCCAACCGACTGACTGTCACGAGCGTCAAAGCTCCGCAGGCCCTTGGGGACAACCTTGGCAGGCGGTTGTGCGGTATTGTCCTTGCCCTTGCGGAAGGCTCGTAAGTCCTCTGCCAGATCGGCCGCCGTGGTATAGCGATCGCTGGCCCGTTTCGCCAGACATTTGAGCGTGATCCGTTCCAGTTCAGACGCCAAGGAATCATCGATTCGCCCCGTGGGATGCTGTGGCATTTAACACCTGGCAATTCGATGCGCGGTATTAGCGGCGTCGGATCGCCCCCCAACAAGTGCCCGCAAACCAACAATTCGCCAATCCTAATCTTCCCAACACCGAACACAAAGCCTGACCCCGGCGAAGCACTCCCTGACCCAGGCGAAGCCCTCCCGTCCCCACCAAGCTATTTTATTCGCGTGCATTCGCGCCATTCGCGGGCAACAAACAGGCACGCGGGAAAATAAAGGGGGCTGACCCCTTTGTTTTCGTGAGCTGGAAGTTCGGAGCTTGGGAAAATTCCCCTGGAGAACGTGGCTCGCTCGGCTGCATGGCTTCACTCAAGAAACGAAGATGGCTGTCGAAATCAGTTCGCAACGCGTCCGTTTTGGGTAGTGTACCCTGCTCGCGAGACTACTTCTACTTGATCACCTTCGCTCCTCAGAGTGCCAGCTGGCAACCGTGAACCAACAACGTCACCCGCATTTTAGCGAGTGTTTCAATGCCCAAAATGACCGCAGGATTTTCATAGCAATGAAAATTTGGCCAAGGCGTCACCGCTGTTTCAGACCCGCACGTCGAGTCGGCCTTGCGACAACTGACTTTGCACATTGGCTGCTTGTTCAACCAGCTTGACAGCGGCGTCGCCCGCTGCTTGGCTCGCTTTCATTTGCTTTCCGGCGACCGCGTAGGCAATTTGGCTGTCAGTTTGGGATTTTTCGTAGGCGGTATCGAGCAGTTTGCTCACGTTTGCCGGTACACCGTTGACTGGGCTCATGCGAAGTTCCCTTGACTTATCCGAAGAATGATCCAACGTGCGAAAGAATTCGTAGTAACCTTATCTGAATTTTCGGAGCTATTCTGTAGCCTTCGTGTTTATCTCGAGGGTAAGTGATGAAAAGCAGGTAAAAAGTTCAGTTTTTCTGACAACGCGAACGGTCGTGCGGATGCGGTCGAATAGACAAAAGAAATGGGTCTGGACGAAGCCGAAGTGGCAACAGGGCCACTACGGCTCTGCGAAAAATCGTTACGTTGCTTGGAAATAAGACAGCCTGGGTAACCTAGGATGTTTCTGAGAGAGTTGCTATATAGAGAGTTGCGTGCCCCCCCAACTAGATGAACGTTCTTTGCTCCCTTCCATCGGAGAGTCTTCGCTAATGAGAATTTTTGGAATCGTCCGTCGATCGCCTGCCCGACTTTTCGGGGGGATATCGCTGGCCATGGTCATGACAGGGTTGCTACCGGCAACGGGACAGTTGGAAGGGGCCGACTTGCCACCTTTTGACAAGATTTCAGAGGGATATGAGCAGGTTAACAGCTCGGACATCCAGGATGAGAAAACGTTGTTTTCGGTCTGGAAGCGGGAGAAAGACTCGCAAGTGTTGTTGGAACTGCCCAAGAATTTTGCTGGCAAGCGATACTTTGTCGCATTGACGGTCAGCAGCGGCGATCGTTTCGCTGGTCTGCAATCGGGTGATTGGGTAGTTGAGTGGCGTCGTTATGACGACCGTTTGGCCTTGATCGTGCCCAATTTGGCAATTCGCGCCAGTGGCGATGCCGAAGGTAAAGCTTCGGTCAAGCGGTTATTTACCGACCAAGTCATTTTGGACATGCCGATTTTGGCGATGGGGCCCAAGAACGGCCCAGTGATTGACGCGGACAGCCTGTTGGTTGGCAATGCGACTCGCTTTTTCGGTGGCAGCGTGCAAGTTACCAACCCCCGCGTGACCAAGATCGCCAAGGCCAAGACATTTCCGCTGAACGTGGAATTGGCTTTCGAAATCGTTGGCCGCGGTGGCATCCTGCAGACCATCCACTATTCGTTCAGTGAAGTTCCCTCTGGCGGGAGTTACAAGCCGCGCAAGGCGGACGAGCGGGTGGGTTATTTCACCACAGCGTACAGCGATTTGGGTCAATACGATGATGAGAAGACGCGCGTGCGTTACATCAATCGTTGGCATTTGGAAAAGCGTGATCCGCGGCTCAAATTGAGCCCCGCCAAAGAACCGATCGTGTTCTATATCGAGCACACCACCCCGGTTCGTTACCGACGTTGGGTCAAGGAAGGTGTCGAATTCTGGAACAAGGCCTTCGAGAAGGTCGGCATCTTGGATGCGATCGTCGTCGAGGTTCAAGACGCGGTCAACGGCAAGCACATGGAAAAGGATCCGGAAGATGTGCGCTACAATTTTGTGCGTTGGTTGAACAACGACATCGGGACCGCGATTGGACCCAGTCGAGTGCATCCCGAAACGGGGCAGATTCTCGATGCCGACATCGTGCTCACCGATGGTTGGATTCGGCACTTTAACTTCAACTACAACGAGCTGATGCCCAAATTGGCCATGGAAGGAACCAGCACTGAGACGCTGGCTTGGTTGGCCAAGCATCCTAATTGGGATCCCCGCGTACGTTTGGCTCGCGCTGATCAACAGCAATTTTTGCGTCAGCAATTTGCCCGCCAATCGGCGAGTCGGGGAGTCAAGCATGAAATCATGCAAGCCGATCCCAGCTTGATCGGTGACGATCCTTATGACGGCCTGTATGGTCGTTTGAGTCAGGTCAATGGTTACTGCATGGCCTCTTCGGGGCGTCGGATGGACATGGCCCTGGCGCGGATGAACTGGGAATTCGTGCTGATGGCCGACAAAGAAGCCAAGGAGAAGAAGAAGAAGAAAAACAAGAAGAAAAAGAAAGCGGATGAAGCTGACGAAGCGGATTCGAAGGACGAGTCAGATGAGGAGACCGCTGATGAGGACGGCGATGAGGAAGATGAGGTTGCGGAAGAGGAAGCCGCTGAGGCCAAGCCGGAAGAAGAGAACTTGTTGGACGGGATTCCGGAGTGGTTTGTGGGGCCCTTGTTGGCCGATTTGGTTGCTCACGAAGTCGGCCACACCCTCGGCTTGCGTCACAACTTCAAAGCCTCTTCGCTGTATACGCTCGATGAAATCAACAGTGAAGAAGTAAAAGAAAAAGGACCTTTCTCCAGTTCCGTGATGGATTACATCCCGATCAACTATCGGTATGAAGCTGGCGAGATCCAAGGTGATTTTGGCATGACCGAAATCGGTCCCTACGATTACTGGGCGATCGAGTATGGTTACACGGCCGAGGAAGGCAAATTGGCTGAGATTCTCAAACGCTGTAATGAGCCGGCATTGCAGTATGCCACGGACGAAGACACCGGCGGGCCTGATCCGTTGGCTCGTCGTTATGACTTCGCCAAAGATCCGCTCGACTATGCAACGGAGCAAATGAAGTTGATCGAGGTCTATCGTGGTCGTCTGTTGGAGAGTTTCGTCAAGGACGGCGATAGCTGGGCCAAAGCGCGACGTGGCTATGAGTTAACGCTCAGCCTGCAGACACGAGCCGTCAACATGATGGCCGGGTGGGTCGGCGGTGCGTTTATCAATCGTGCCAAGAAGGGCGACCCTGGCGATCGCGACCCGGTCGAAGTCGTGCCGGCAGAACAGCAGCGCAACGCTTTGAAGTTTATCATCGGCACGACCTTTCATGACGAAGCCTATGGTTTGACTCCTGAGTTGTTGGCCAAGATGAGCATTGATCAGTGGAGCGATGACAGAGCCACGTTTGGTCAGGAAGCAACTTGGCCGATTCATGATCGCATCTTGGGTGTGCAAGCATCCACGTTGACGATGTTGATGAATCCCACGACGCTGCGTCGCGTGTATGACAACGAATTGCGTCTATCGGCCGATGTTGACACTTTGACGTTGCCTGAGTTGTTGAAAACGGTGACCACGGCGGCTTGGACAGAATTGGGTGAGGAGATTCCCGACGATAGCAGCGCCCGGAAGCCAGTCATCAGCAGTTTGCGTCGCAACTTGCAAGGCGAGCATCTGGGACGCTTGATCGATTTGGTGTTGGCGACCGATTCGCAAACAGCCGCCCTCAAGCCAATCAGTGACTTGGCAGCCATGTCGCTGCGTGATTTGCAAAGTAGGGTGGATGAGTATCTCGAATCGGCGGGAGACAAATTGGATCCTTACAGCCGGGCACACTTGGTCGATGCGCAACAACGGATCGAACGTGCCTTGGATGCCGATTACATGATTGGCGGCGGTGCCGCCGGGGCCGGTCAGACGATCATTATGATGTCGGGCGAAACCCCCGCGGCTCCTAGTAGTAACTAAGCAGCAAATCGCTGTATCGGGCCAGCCCCCTGCTCACTGGAAACATGTGAGCGGGGGCTGGCTTTTTTTATGCGCCAGCGGCTGCTGTTTGTCCGCTAGCCGCGGCTAATTGAGTAAGCTTCATCGATGGCCGCGTGCATGGCCCCCATGTCGACTTGATGTTGATTCAGCGGCTGGCCGATGGCAGCCAACAGCGTCAGTGTCAGGCGGCCGCCGAGATGTTGGCGAAACTCTTCCAAACCAGCCAGCAAGGCGGATTTGTCGTGAAGCAAGTGGTGGCCGACGGGTAGCTGCAGGTTCTGCAAGCAGCGGATCACGCGATCGGCGTCGGAAGCGGGAAATCCCAACGCGTTGCGGCTGTAGAGCGTATCGATCGCCACACCGATCGCCACCGCTTCCCCATGCGGAATATTGTAATCGCTGAGCGCTTCCAGGCGGTGGGCCGACCAGTGACCGAAATCGAGCGGTCGGGCTTCGAGCATTTCAAAGGGATCACCTTCGTTGGTGATATGTCGCAGATGCAACCAGACAGATTGATGAATCATTTCCGCGCTGGCCGCGTCGTCGCGGGCGACAATTTTCTCGCTCTGTGATTCCAGCTCGGCGAACACGCGGGGGTCTTTCAGTAAGGCAACCTTGACGACTTCGCTGAAACCGCTGAGGAAGTCTCGTTGGGGCAAGGTGCGGAGCAGATGATGGTCGTTAATGACACCCCAGGGCACCGCAAAGGTCCCTTTCCAGTTCTTTTTGGCAAACCAATTGACCGCGTTTTTAACCCCGACCCCCGAGTCGGCTTGGGCCAGGGTGGTCGACGGGAGGCGGATTAGGCGGATTCCGCGGTGTGCGATCGACGCGGCATACCCGACCACATCCAACACCGCTCCGCCACCGATCACCACCACGTAACTGCGGCGGTCCAGGTTGTGCGTGTTAAAATGGCTCAGCAGCCCGTCGACTAACGCCGGGTCATTCTTGCAAGGTTCGCCGCCACCGATCGCTCGCGGCTCCTCGACCAAGGTTACGCGATCTTTGGCGGCGGTGAAAATTCCTTCCAGCCTGCCCAGGAATTCATGATCGGCGCGGGGCAGAGAGGCATCAACAAAGACGATTACCCGTGGTTTCGTATCGCCGGAAGGCTCCAAGAGGTCAAGCAACACGTGTGAGTCGCCTCCCAGCACATCACGGGTGTTACGAAATCGAAACGTCTGTGGAACGTTAAATGGAATATCGATCGAATGCGACGGGCTGGGCATTAGGTCTTGGACCGGGGTCGAGCGGGGAGCAAAAACAGGCTAAACTGTCAAACCAACGCGGGGATTTCCCGCGGCACAATCAGGTCTCTCAGCTTACTATCCTATTCCAAAAGCTCGGGTCTCATCAGCCCGGCCCAAGGGAACGACGCGGCCAGTTTTTTTTCACCTCTCCGGATGGATCGGATTTGGCTACAATGGGCGGGGTGTTTCGCAGGTGGGGTGTTTCGCAGGCAGGGTGTTTCGCAGTTGGGCAGTGCACTCATTTAATCAAGGACTTTCATGTTGGCCGTTGCGTTAGGATGGGAGCATCCTTGGTTCCTGATGCTGCTGGGGCTGTTGCCTTTGCTCTGGTGGACCAGCTTTCGCTCGTTGGCTGGCCTGGGTTCGTGGCGCCGCGTCTTGGCCCTGCTGTTGCGATCCGTGGTAGTGATTGGCGTGGTGCTGGCGCTCGCCGGTATTCAGTTGGTCTGGACAAGCGATCGGATTTCGGTCGTCTACTTGCTCGATCAGAGCGAGAGTATTCCGACAGCCAAACGTCAGTTGATGCTGGACTACGTCATCAAAAGTGTCGCTCGGCATCGCAACGAGCGTCGTGAGGACAAAGCGGGGATTATCGTCTTCGGCCGTGAGGCAACGATCGAGATTCCACCTTTTGATGACCAGATCCCTTCGCTCTCGCGTTTGGAGAGTTATTTGGGGCGCACCGACGCCACCAACCTCGAAGCGGGGCTGAAATTGGCCCAAGCCGCCATGCCGGCAGACACCTCGCGGCGGATCGTGATTGTTTCCGATGGCAACGAGAATCTGGGCAGCGCGCGGCAACTGGTTGCCCGCTTGGCCGACGCGGGGATCGGTATCGACGTGGTGCCGGTTCCGCTCACGGCCGACGCTGAAGTTTTATTGGAAAAAATTGACTTGCCCAGCGACATTCGCAAGGGGCAACCCTTCGAGGCTCGCATTGTGCTCAACAACTATGCCGTCGAGGGGCGTGAAACACCGGTGCAGGGACGTTTGCGTGTGACTCAGTCGCTGGGCAACGATACGCAGCTGCTCAGCGAGGAAGCGATTGAGCTGGTGCCCGGCAAAAATGTCTTTCCTTTACGGCATACGATCGATCAACCTGCTCCTTATACTTATGAGGCAGAATTCATTCCCGACGCGGCTGATGACGACAGTCTGCAGCAGAACAATCGGGCCACTTCTTACACCTACGTCCGCGGCAGTGGGCGAGTGTTATTGATTGAAGACTGGATGGCCGAGCCTGGCCAGTATGACCTCTTGGTGGACCGTCTTCGCCAAGCGGATATCGAGGTGGTTATCCAGCCCAGCAACCAGTTGTTTACATCGTTGGCCGAATTGCAAGCTTACGATGCGGTGATTCTAGCTGGCGTCCAACGCGTCAGTGGCGACACGGCTGATTCGATCAGCAGTTTTACCGACGAACAGCTCGACATGCTCGTTCGCAACACGCAACAACTCGGTTGCGGCCTGTTGATGATTGGTGGCACGCGGGCGCTCGGCAATGGTGGTTGGGCCGACACTGAGCTGGAAGCGGCCATGCCGGTGAACTTTCGCATTCGCAATTCCAAGGTGCAAGCGGTCGGCGCGCTGGCAATGATCATGCATGCCTCGGAGATGGCCCAAGGCAACTATTGGCAAAAAGTGGTGGCTCGAAAAGCCATCGAAGCGATGGGGCCACTCGACTACTGCGGTGTGCTGCACTGGAATTTCTCCGGTGACGCTTGGCTTTGGGGAGGCCAGCAAGGCATGTTGCCGGTCGGCAATAACCAGCGTGCCATGTTGGCTGCCGTGGGCAGGATGACTCCTGGTGACATGCCTCAATTTGATCCAGCAATGCGGATGGCGGTGAAGGGTTTAAATAACACCAACGCCTCACTAAAACATTGCATTATCATTTCCGATGGTGATCCCAGCGATCCAACACCGGCCACTATCCAAGCTTTCAAAGATAATGGGATTACGATCAGCACCGTGGCCGTGGCCACTCATGGACCGGCGGAAAGCAAACGCCTCAGAGATATCGCCATTACGACCGGTGGCAAGTATTACGCGGCTCAGAATGCGCAAGCCTTGCCTAAGATTTTTCAGCGGGAAGCTCGCAAGGTTTCACAGCCTTTGAATTTTGAGCCCGAGGGAGGCGTGGAACCACAGATCGTCTATCCGCATCCGATTGTCGAAGGGATCGGCTCCGTGTTTCCCAACACCCTGGGATTTGTGCAAACGGAAGTTAAAGATAGTCCCCTGGTGCAAGTCATCGTTCGCTCACCACTCCCCGCCGAACCGGACAACGCGACAATTTTGGCGGTTTGGAATTATGGTTTGGGACGGACCGCCGTGCTGACAACCGATGCCGGCAGTCGCTGGGCGGAACCTTGGACGCGGTGGTCGGGTTATGACAAATTTTTCTCCCAACTGGTCCGCTGGTTGATGCGTCCCAGCGGCGACACCGGCAATTTCACCATGGCCACCAAAGCCGAGAATGGCCGCATTGAAGTGGTCGTGACGGCGCTCGATCAGAATGAAGAGTTTCTTGATTTCTTGGAGATGAATGCTTCGGCGTTGAGTCCCGATCTGCAGCCCATTCCGCTGACTTTTCGGCAGACAGCCCCCGGGCGTTATGTCGGTTCGATTCCGGCCGACCAAGCTGGTAGTTACTTTCTCAACGTCGTCCCCACCGCGGGTGAGTCACCGTTGACAACGGGAGTCACGGTGCCGTTTAGCGAGGAATTTCGGGTACGCGAAGCAAACGAGGCGTTGCTGCAAGCCTTAGCCGGAGTGGAACCGAGCGGCGGCACCGCGGGGGTGATTTCTCCGCCACTGTCGGCCAATCAGCTGGAAGAAGTGTTGGCCACCGATACGTTCCGTGGCGGCTTGTCGCTGGCCCGCAGCGCCCGCGACGCTTGGCCCTTCGTTATCTTATGTGTAGGCTGTTTGTTCTTGGCCGATGTGGCAGTTCGGCGGATCACCATTGACTGGTCCAGAATTGGTACGCTGATCAAAGCTTGGCGATCCGGTCGCGATGTGGCTGGTGAGCAAACCCAGTCCCGGTTGGAGTCATTGAAAGCACAAAAGGAGAGGGTGGGTGATTCGATTGAGCGCCGACGTACTTTCGCCGGTTATCAACCCACTGATGTCGCCGACGCCGACCAAGTTTTGAACTCCGGCGACTCCGCTCCGCGGGGCGACTCACAAACAACGCGTAAAACACCTTCGCTGAAGTCAGAGCAAGCAGAAAAGTCTTATACAGAGCGGTTGTTGGAAGCCAAACGTCGGGCTCAGAAAGACAATCGTGATAACCAATCCTAATTGCCAACATAACGCAGCATGACTACCACCGTTGAGTCCCTACAAGCAGAGGCTGAAGAGTTTCGCACGCGTTACTCTGCCATTCGTGATCAAATCGGACGAGTGATCGTGGGGCATGATGACGTTGTCGAAGGCGTGCTGACATGCATGCTCGTTGGTGGCCATTGCCTGCTCGAAGGGGTCCCCGGGTTGGGTAAAACGATGCTGGTGCGGACTCTGGCGGAAACGCTCAGCCTCGATTTTTCCCGGGTTCAATTTACACCTGATTTGATGCCGGCCGATATCTTGGGGACCAACATGGTGGTCGAAGATGAGCATGGTCGGAAGGCTTTTGAGTTTCACAAAGGTCCCATTTTTACTCAAATTCTACTCGCCGACGAAATCAACCGCGCGACGCCCAAAACTCAGTCCGCGCTGCTTGAGACGATGCAGGAAGGCACCGTCACTGTGTCGGGGAATCGATTTGTCTTGGACCGACCGTTCTTTGTGCTGGCGACGCAAAACCCGATCGAGCAAGAGGGGACCTATCCTCTTCCCGAAGCCCAACTCGATCGTTTCTTGTTTAAACTGGTTGTCGGCTACAGCGGTAGAGATGAATTGGCAACGATTGTCGACCGCACCACTCGCGGCGAAATAGTCGTTCCCGAAAAAGTCATGGATGGCCGGGAAATCATTCGTTGGCAACGGTTGGTTCGGCAAGTGATTCTCTCAAATCACGTGCAAGATTATTTGGTGCGATTGACCCTGGCGACGCACCCTGAAGGGACTTTAGCGGCTGATATTACCAATCAGTACGTGCGTTGGGGCAGCAGTCCTCGGGGAGCCCAAACGCTGGCCCTGGCGGCCAAAGTGCGAGCCCTCTTGGCTGGTCGTTACAATGTCAGCTTTGAAGATGTTCGCCGTGTCTTTTTGCCAGCCATGCGGCATCGTGTGCTGTTAAACTTTGAGGCCCAGGCCGAAGGCATCGAGCCCGATTCGGTGCTGTTGGAAATTCTAGAGAAAACTCCCGAACGCTCCGAGGACTAAGCACAACCCGATGGCCGATCTCCTTTTTCGTTTGGCAGATTTTACCTCAGCCGCAGATCGCGATCTTTTCATTGCCATGCTGGACCATTACAGCCGTGATCAATTTGGTGGCGGCAGCCCCTTGGCGAAGGAAGTTGCCCAGGTCCTACCCGCTCGCTGGGCTGATCATCCCGGTGCCTTTACTCTGTTGGCCATCCGTGGCGAGCAGACGCTGGGGATGGCGAATTGCTTAACCAGTTTTTCCACCTTCAACGCGCGGCCTCGCATCAACATTCATGATTTGATCGTGCATGCCAAGCATCGTGGGTTGGGCGTCGGCCGGCAGTTGATTGAAGCCGTTTGCCAAGAAGCCAGCGCCCGCAACGCGTGTCAGGTTAGCCTGGAAGTGCGGGCGGACAACCATCGTGCCCGCGAACTCTACGAGCGCTGTGGGTTTCACGGTATCGAAATGCCACCAGGATCGACCAGCTACTTGTTCGGCACCCGTGAACTGTAGCCCTCGCGAGCTGTTTGGCCTCCAACCTGGCGGTGAGGCGGAAAAAAGGAGGCATATTGTGTCGCCGGTAGCCATTCAGTCCGCGGTCCACTGGCACAAGGCCGGTGGCGGCCAGTGCTCACCATCATGCATCAGCGCAAGCGATTAAGGCGAGTCGCTCTACAATCTACAACCGACCGCGCCAGGCAACTCTTTTGCCCCTCATGGCGTTCACAAACGCGATCCATTGTAAGCCGACGAACACCAACATCGCGAATGGATGCAATAGCACTCCCAGGCGCGATTGGCGAAATTGCAGCGCACACAACCAGCGCGGCAACCAAGCCAACACGGTGGCAATCGCGGCTAATAAAATTAACCACCAACGACCATCGAGCAAGCTGAGCACCAACAGCAGGGGCGGTGCCACGTTGGCCCCCAACAGCAAAAAACTGAATGGTCCGATCAACGTCGGTTTGGCAATCCCCTCATCAGCATTCTTTAGTAAACCACGCATCACCGCGGGCCCCGACGTATACATGCGGCAGCGTGCCAGATCAGTGCCGTCACACACGTCCGTCATCATGCCAGCCGCTCGGTAAGCGCGGGGCAACTTGAGACCATCATGCCGCGAGCTTTTGATTGCCGCGTGTGTGCCAGCTCGTTGATAGTCCGCCTGCTGCGTCAAAAACAATTGACCACAACCGGCCGCCAGCGACGGGTCGGCTTGTTGACGCATTCTCCCCAAAGGCAAAAAACCTAACAGGATATAATGCATCAATGGGATTAACAGCCGCTCCCAAAAAGTGCCCGTCTCCTGGTAAGGAAAAGCACTCAGCAAGGCCACGTCCGATCGTTGCTGCTGGGCAATCAACCGAGCCAAAGCAGGCGGCGCCAACCTCACATCGGCATCCAGGAAAACCAATCGCTGGTACTTGGCAACGCTCGCCAATTGGGCACAAGCGTGCTGCTTGCCATTCCAACCAGCCGGCAACGGTCGGCCGGAAACCAAACGCACGCGAGCATCCTCCGCCGCCATGGCGGTCACAATGTCAGCCGTGGCATCTTGCGAATCATCGTCCAACACCACCACTTCCACCTCGACCGCCAGCGAATCAAGCGCCGCCCGCACGCTGGCTTCGATCGCGCCCGCTTCATCGCGCGCCGGTATCAATACCGAGACACTCGGCAACTCCGCCTGTGCCGCCGCTTGGCTGTTGAGCTCGCTATCGTCAGCAGCACTTTCAGCAGCTTCAAAAACATCGACCGGTGGCTGGAACAAACGCCGGTTGCTGAGCACCATCAGCGTCGGCAACAAAGCGATCGCGATCAGGATACAGGCAATCGCAATCAATGAAATTTCCTTCCATGTTCGGCACGAAAACGGCCGCCAGTGAGCGTGGCGCGGAGGCGACGAAAACTATCATAACTGCTCCCCGCACCCCGTTTACCGCTGAGCAACGGAGTGAACGGTGCAGACGAACGGGCCACGCTGTCGGTGGCTAACAAATCTTGCGTCACTCGCAAGGAATCAGTCAGCAATGCGTGCCAAGCTGGTTTATCCAAATCGGCATGCTGATCACAATGAATCACGGGACCGAACCGGACCAAACATTCCGGCAGCCGTTCTTCCCAAAAGACATATTCGAGCGCCATTGCGACAGCCATCCCGCCAGCCGGCATCCGCGAACAAAGATGAGCAAGTCCCGGCATCAGCGTCGCGTCACGATCGCGTGAATCGGCAAAACGGCCTTCCGGCGTTAACCACAACGAAGTCCGGGGAGCCTGCAAAATGCTGGTGCTGGTCTTGAGAAACTCCGCCGCACCACGCTTACTGTTCAGCTCGATGCCAAAGAACCCAAGCTTGCGAAAGACTTGATATTGCTCGAGCGCGGCAGCATCAATTGGGGCGTAAAACTGCCGCGGAGCGAAGACTCGGCGGCACAGGAGATGGGCAATCAAAGGGTCCCACCAAGAGGGATGATTGCCGAATACGATCAATGGCCCAGGTCCAATTTCGCCGAGCACCACGCTCGACTCGCTGTGCACGGCCACCGTGTGGAAGTGGCGCTTCAAAAATGGACGCAAGAAGCTGTGAAAGCCATTTTGAAACCAATTCGCGACGGGCGGCGGAGTCGACATAGTTGCGGAGTTCCTGGTTCGTGGCTGGAGATCATCCGACCGGTGCGGCCGCTTCGCCAACCTGTCGTAATCCACCACCCCGAACATCGTTATCGAGCGAGTCGGCGGCGATCCAGCCACTCATCAAAACCATCGGCATGCCCGGACCGGGATGCGCCGCACCACCGGCCAAATACAGGCCTGGCAAATCTTTGCGACGATTTCCTGGTTTAAAGGCGCCAAGATATTTACCGTGACTGGCCAAACCGTAGATGGCACCATTCAAAACACGGTAACGATTATGAATCCCTTCGGGGGTCAGCGCCGACTCATACACAATCGCATCCCGCAAACCTTCCATGCCGGCCGTGCGTTCCAGTTTGTCAAGAATCACTTCGCGGTAGGCGGGCAACATCTCCTGCCAATTGTGCCCAGGACGAATGTAAGGTGTGTGGACTAAGATATACAACGCTTCGCCACCCGCGGGAGCCACTTCGGGTTCCGAAACGGAAGGCGCGCACACGTAGGCGGTCGGATCGGGCGCCGGTTGGCCTTTGTGGTAGATGTAATCAAACTCTTCC
>CAZHTX010000007.1:29418-31255 GCA_964535475.1 uncultured Pirellulaceae bacterium | reverse complement strand
GATCGCTCGCGAGAACGCCTCGAAGCGATCGGGCCGCTGCTCTCCGGTGGACGTCCGTCTCGAGTTACTCCCTGGCTGGTCGCTCTCGGTCTGGCGGCTGCCTTTGCATTTGTGGCTAAACAGACGTTCGCCCCCTTGTCCGAAAATCAACAACGGCGAATGGCTAAGCAAGTCCAGGCGAAGGAGGATGCGGAAAACAACCTCGCCGAGCAAACGCCTGAAACGCTGGTGCCCAACTCCTCCAGTAATGAACCGACTGCTGCGAAACCGGAACCCCAGCCTGCTCCGGCAAACGCACAACCTATGACACAACCACAACCTGCTACTGAGCCACAACCACAACCTGCTACTGAGCCACAACCACAACCTGCTACCGAGCCACAACCTACAGCGCCACCACAACCGACTGTGGCGGACGCCTCGAATGCTAACGACGAACCGTCAGTCAATCCGCTCGACGCGGCCATCATGGCTGGCCAGCCGAGCGCGAACACGGGTGCTAATGGAGATGGCAAACCGGCGAGTTTCGTGGTGGGTGCCGTGGAGGACGATGGTGGTTTATTGATGACTCAGGATCCGGCGACTGGCCAGTGGAATCGCTTGACCTCGGAAAGGGAGTTGTCATCGGGGCAGGTGTTAGGTTGCCCGCCGACGTATCGGGCCCGCTTGCTGCTTGATGGTGGTCTCGAAGTGAACGTAGTCGGCCCTTGTGCGATGCGTCTGAATCGGCTGCGCGGTGAAACGGTTGACCAGCCCGGCCCGTTGATGCTGACGGTTGATTACGGTCGCTTGGTTGTCGTGGCCACGCGGGGTCCCGTTAGTTTTCAGCTGGCAACTCCGTCGGCCAGCGGGCGTTATCAGTTGACTGCGGCCGGCGGCGCGGCGGCGATCTCGGTCGCTTTTCAACGACCACCGGGAGCCAATCCCTTGGAGGGGCAAAGTTCTATCTGTGTGACTGACTTGGTTTCCCTGCAGGGACGGGGTGATTGGTTCGCCAGGGCCACATTGCCAGACCAAGCCCCCACACCGGTCTCACTCAATACGGGCCAGTCCTGCCGTTTGTTAAATGGTTTCGAACCACAGCGTGGCCTGCTTTCCGCACCTTTGCAATGGACCAGCCCCGCGCCGCCCGCTGCTAATTCGCCGGAGGTATTGGCACAACAAGGCTTGGCTGAATTTGTCGGCGGCGAGCAACCGCTAGAGGTTAGCTTGCGGGAGGCCATCGGATTTCGAACGCCGGCTGTTAGCGCGTTGGCAGCCCGTGCACTGATTCACCTAGGGATGGTTGACGTTATGTTCGGCCCCCAAGGTGTCCTTAACCAACCCGAGCACTTTCCGCATTGGCCAGTGCTGGTCGGTGACTTGCGGGCCATGATGAATCGAGGACCGCAAGCCGCCGCGCTGATTGGTGCCGCGGTTGGTGAATTCGAAGGCGAAGCGGCTGGTAAAGTCTGGGGCTTGCTAACCGGATTTTCGCCCGAGCAACTAAAGCGAGGTGGCGATGCGGTGCTGATCGAGTTGCTTGATGATCCGGTGATGTCGGTGCGAGTGTTAGCCACGGAAACGCTTCGCGAGATCATTGGCGAGACAATGAATTATCGCCCCGACTATGAACCGGCAGTTCGGCGAAACAAACTGCTGAGAGACATTCAGCGACGCCAACGACGCGGGCAGATTGTCTGGAGCGACCCAGCGGTTGCCGCCCAAGGCCGACCCCGGATCGACGGCAGTTACTAGCCGGCTCATGATTGGGACCATTTTCTCAACTAGCATCACGCGGAGTTTCTTGCATGCCCTCACCCGATCCTGCCAGCCCAAACCCTGCCAGCCCAAACCC
>CAZHTX010000007.1:11723-29318 GCA_964535475.1 uncultured Pirellulaceae bacterium | reverse complement strand
TGCCCAGGCTGGTGACGAAGCTTTCGTGCTGGCCGAAATGACCTACGCCGAATTGAAAGCGGCTCCGCTCGACACCGTCGTCTTGCCGCTCGGTGCGACCGAACCGCATAACTTGCATTTACCTTACGCGACCGATTCGATCGAAGCGGAGTTGATTGGGCGGGCGGCTTGCCGATACGCCCACCAGCGTGGTGCCCGAATTGCTTTGCTGCCGACCATTCCCTACGGCACGGAGACCAATATGCGGTACCTGCCGTTGGCCATGAACGTTAGCCCCACAACCTTATACGCTTTTATTACCGACTTAATTGAGTCCGTTGCTCGCAGCGGCATTCGCCGGCTGTTGATACTTAACAGTCACGGCGGCAACGAAATGAAACCATTGCTACGGGAATTAGCTGGAAAAACCGACGTTCATTTGTTTCTGTGTGATTGGTTTCGCATGGTGTCAGACTGCTACGATGACATTTTTAGCGAACGCGAAGACCACGCTGGGGAAATGGAGACCTCGGTAATTATGGCCTGTGCGCCGCATCTAGTTCGCCATGCTGACGACGGGGAATTACGAGCCGACCAGGGGGAGACTCGCCCCACGCGCTTAACAGCGGTTAACGCTGGTTGGGTATCGATCACCAGGCGTTGGGATTTGTTGACCACCAATACCGGTTCCGGGAACCCGCATGCCGCCTCGGCCGCCAAGGGGCAGCAGTTGGTTGAAGTGGTTACCGAGCGGCTGGGAGAGTTTCTCGTCGAAGTCGGCCAACTGCCGCTCGATGAGACGTTTCCTTTTCAAATTTGACACTCAGTTTGACATGCCCCGCCGGTAAATCGATCGCCGCCGCAGCTTACTCCCCTCGCTGCTTTAGGCGAAGACTTATAAACTGGTGCATCCTTTCGCCGTCCCGATTCGTTACCGCCTGTGTCATCTGCCGCCATGATCGCTGCCCCTCGTGTTTTAATTCTCCGCGCCCCCGGAACTAATTGCGATGAAGAAACGGCTCATGCTTTTGACACCGCTGGGGCCGTTTCGGAACGGGTCCATATCAATCGTTTGATCGAAAACCCGCAGTTGGGCCATCGATACCAGATCCTCTGCATCCCGGGTGGTTTTTCCTACGGAGACGATATTGCCGCGGGTCGGATCATGGCCAGCCGCTTGGCTCGCCATTTAAGTGACTTGGTCGAATACTTTTGCCAAGAGGATCGGTTGGTGTTGGGAATCTGCAATGGTTTCCAAGTCTTGATGCGGCTGGGGATTTTGACGCGTGGGCTATCGACCGCAAACGCCGCAACACTCACCTGGAATGATCACGGCCGCTTCGAGGACCGTTGGGTGCACTTGCGGACTGACCACCCGGCTGGGGCGTCGGCTTCCTGTGTCTTCTTGCGGAACATCGAACAGATGTATCTACCGATGGCTCATGCCGAAGGTAAGTTCATGACATCCACCCCCGCGGTGCTGGATGAATTGGCCGCCGCCGGACGATTGGCGCTACGGTATGCAACTCCCAGCGGCGAAACGGGAGATCAGCCATTGGCTTTTCCCGACAATCCCAACGGTGCGGCCGCCAACGTGGCCGGCATCTGCGACGCGACGGGACGCATTTTTGGTTTGATGCCGCATCCCGAGCGGCATCTGGATGCCACGCATCATCCATTTTGGACACGCCGCACAACCCAGCCAGCCGCCGGCGATGGGCTGCAAATGTTTCAAAACGCAGTGGAGTACTTCGCGTAACTTGACAGCCGCCGCAGCGGGTATCATAGAGTCCCATACCCCCACTTCTTTTCGCTCAGCGGAGACATCCCATCATGGCTCAGGCTACTGTTCAACACCCGTCGCGACGCGGCTTCATTAAAACATCCTCGCTGGCCGTTGCCGCGATTGGTTTCCCAGCCATCCTCACCAGCAAGCGTTCGGCTGCTCAAGACGTGATTGGCGAAGGTGATTACAAGTACCAAGTGCAACATGGTTGGCCCGAATTGCCAAAACCTTACACTTGGCAGACAACTCACAACGTGGCTGTCGATAGCGGCGGTTTGCTGTACGTGATCCACGAAGGGAACGCCAACCTGGCGGATCATCCCTCGATCTTTGTCTTCGACCAAGCAGGCAAACTAGTAAGAGCCTTTGGAGCACAGTTTCAAGGCGGTGGGCACGGAATCAATATCCGTCGCGAAGGCTCCGAGGAATTCATCTACGTCGCCGCTTATCAACAAGCAAAAACGATCGCCAAGTTTACTTTGGATGGCCAGTTGGTGTGGCAACAGTATGCCCCCATGGCCAGCAAGCTCTATCGAGCTGGTGAAGCTTCAAATCCGGCCAAACGTTGGGGCAGAGACGCTTTCATGCCGACCAACTTTGCGTTCCTTGATGATGGGGGATTCTTGTTGGCCGATGGTTATGGATCGTACTACATTCATCGCTACGACAAAGATGGCAATTGGCTGGAGTGCTTCGGTGGCGAGGGTCAGGGCGGGGGAACTTTTAATTTGCCCCATGGAATCGCTATCGATCGCCGCCCGGGAAGTGAACCGCAAATCGTCGTTGCCGACCGCGCACATAACACTTTGCAAATGTTCGATCTCAAAGGTGAATATCGCGAAACCCTCAGCGATTTCGCACTGCCCGCCAACGTGGAGACTTTCGGCAATTTAATGTTGATCCCCGAATTGGTTGCCCGCGTGACATTGCTCGACGAAAACAACGTCGTCGTCGCGAGACTCGGTGATGACTCGGAGCGAATCTTGGCTGACCGTGACGCCAATAACGGATTCGTGATTCGCACGCGAGAAGACCAGTGGCAGCAAGGTAAGTTCGTGCATCCGCACGACGCCTGTTTCGATGCGGAAGGCAATATCTTCGTCGCCGAATGGGTCGCCACCGGGAGAATTTCGCGACTGACCCGAGTCTAATCGCTTGGGCAAACCCTAGCTTGCCAGGATGGTTCCCATCCGATCGCCGACCCGCGCATACAATTCTCGTTGTTGCGCGGAATTGGCCAGCAGATCGTCGGCAAACTGTACCTTTCCAGGCTCGAAGATCACGATGGTAGAGGAACCACCGAAGCGAAAATATCCTTTCTCATCGCCCTTCGATACGTTCGCCCCTGGTTGATAAGTTTGGCAGATTCCGCCGACACATGTCGCGCCGATTTCCAGCAGCAAAACGCGGCCCAGCAGGTCCGTCTCCAGTATTGAAATCGTACGCCGATTCGTTGCCAAGATCTCAATGTTCTGCACAAGCGCCAGCGGGTTCACAGAATAGAGTGGCCCGTTGACAAGCCTAGCCGGTCCGGGTTTCCCCGCGGCCGGAAAGTGATAGCGGTGGTAATCCACCGGGCAGAGGCGGGATAGCAGCAACGAGCCATTGGCATATTGTTTTGCCAAAGTGGCATCTGCCAATAACCTTTCCAGGTCGAACATCTCACCTTTTACCAGCAAGCCATCGTTCCGCGAGAGGTCGGGAATGCAAAGATGGCGTCCATCCGCTGGGAAAACAACCGAGTGGGGATCGGGATCAATCGGCCGAGCCTCGGATTTAAGCTGGCGGTAAAAGAACTCGTTAAAGTTCTCAAACTCATCAGGACGGCGGGTAAACTCGTCGCTATCAATTGCGTACTGCTCGATGAAGGGAGCGATTTTGCGACGTGAGCTCGGCCGGTCCATCCGCCAGCCATACCAGCGAGAAAACCAGGCCCGCTTGACGAACGCAGCCAACGCCACCTTCCCCGCCAGCGTGCCGTACGTCCAACGCAGATATTTGTCGCCGTACACCGCTTCAATGCGGGGCTTATTTTGGTAGCGATCGAAATAGACGATTTGGTTCAAGGTGGTGAAGCTACTCTGGAGAGGGAGCCTAAATACTGAGCCTAAGGGATTATCGTCTCCGAGTCCACTATCCCAGCCTGTCGCGCACCTTTCGAAGCATCGCGCGAATAAAAGTCGCCGCATGATGCTGAGAATGCCGCGGCCCGTGGAAAGAATACTGACCTCTCGAAAAAGTAATGCCATTGCTCAACAGATACGGTACGCACGAGAGGACTGTTCGGCCGTTGACATCTTGCAATTCTCCCTGCTTGCCGCCGAAGCTCGCAGGTTTTTCAGGAATTCTTGGCGGTAAGCTGGCTGCTGGGTATAGGCTGTGCGTCCACCCAGATGAACAGAGATTGATAAACGCGTAGAATATTGATCGCTGTCCGCATTTTCATGAGTAAAGAAGAATCAAATGCCTTGGATCGAATGGTACAACTCGCTTGAAAAACCGGCGTGGACCCCTGAGCCTTCCACGATCGGGCTCGTTTGGCAGGTGATCTACCCCATTATCCTGGTCACTTTTGGCTTTGTGTTTGTGCAAGCACTACGGAAGCGGTTGCCTTGGCAGGCTGCTTTGCCGTTCGCGATCAATTTGATAGCCAACTTGATCTTTACGCCGATTCAGTTCGGATTGCGTAATTTGCCGTTGGCGGCGATCGACATCGTCATCGTGTGGGGCACAATCATTTGGATGGTGGTGGCAATTTGGCAGCATTACAAATGGGTCGCCATCGCGCAATTACCCTATTTCGTGTGGGTCTCGATAGCGACGGTGCTGCAATTGTCGATCACGTTCTGGAATTGGGGGTAGCTGATTGAGCAGGTATTTGCCAGCGTGGTTTGTCCGCACCGATCGTATCCACTTCCTATTTTCAGTCTGACTCATTGAGCTTTCTGCGCAAGAAGATCATCGTCCGAGGCGTCGTCCAGGGAGTCGGTTTTCGTCCGCTGGTGTGGACGTTGGCGCACCAGTTCCACTGTAGCGGCTCGGTTCGCAATGATGCTCAAGGTCTAACCATCGAGGCGCAAGGAACCCGGCAGAGCCTGGAGAGCTTTATAGCTGGATTGTCGAAGTGTGCTCCGCCACTTGCCGTCATCAAGTCAGTCGATCAACAAGTAATGGCTGTGGTGCGGGAAGAAAGTGACTTCCGGATTCTTGACAGTCAGATTGATGGGCCGCCGACGGCCAGCGTATCGCCCGACATTGCCACCTGCCCCGATTGTCTCGCTGAGCTTCGCGACCCCGACAACCGGCGATTTGCTTACCCATTTATTAATTGCACCAACTGCGGCCCTCGCTTCACGATTCAAACCTCCTTACCGTTTGATCGCGCGCATACCACGATGCGAGGTTTCACCATGTGCGCGGAGTGTTTGGCTGAATATTCATCGCCTGCCGAGCGACGATTTCACGCCCAGCCTAACGCCTGTCATCATTGTGGGCCCGCCATTTGGTATTCGCACAGCTCGCGCGAGCTCGGCAAATCAATTATATCGCCTGAGATTGATTTTCGTAACGCAATTCAGCATACGATCGATACCGTGGATATTGTTCGGCAAGAAGTTAGCGCGGGAAGGATCGTGGCAATTAAGGGAGTGGGTGGATTTCACTTGGCTTGTGATGCGAGGAACGTTGCGGCAGTCAATTTGCTGAGGCAACGAAAACGGCGGCTCGCGAAGCCGTTGGCCGTCATGGTCGTCGATCTCGAGACAGCAGCCAGTATTGCTCAACTGGAGCCGGCAAGTACTGGGCTATTGGAGGGCCCCCAACGTCCGATTGTGTTGCTGAAGAAACAAACGGGAGCGCTCCCGGAAGCAGTGGCTCCACTTAATCCGTACATTGGAGTTATGTTACCGTACTCGCCATTGCACTATCTATTGTTGCGCAGCGGCGATGTTTGGGTCATGACTTCGGGAAATCTGGCCGACGAACCGATCGCATGCGAGAATGACGACGCCGTCGGCCGGCTGGCTAATTTGGCTGACGGTTTCCTACTTCATAACCGTCCCATTCACGCAGTGTGTGACGATAGCGTGTGGCGAGTTAGCAGCGATACTTGCAAGGACGTGCAAACGATCCCAATTCGACGATCGCGTGGCTACGCACCGTTGCCAGTCGACATCAATCAGAATGGAAACAACAATGGCCAATCGTTAGACGGTGTGTTGGCGGTTGGTGGGGAACAAAAGATGTCGCTTTGCCTCACGGTCGGTCCCGCGGCGGTCATCGGGCAACACATCGGTGACATGGGCAATCGCGAAACCTTAATGGCGTTGGCAGCGAGTTGCGAGCAGCTATTATCTCTCTATCGAGCAAGCCCCCGGTGCGTTGTGGCTGACCAGCATCCGAGCTACCTGTCGGTCGCTTGGGCAAAGCAGCAGGCCGCTCGCTTTGACGCCCGCTTCGTTCAAGTCCAACACCACCACGCCCACGCGGCAGCATTGATTGCCGAACGGGGATTGCCCGCCACGCAGCCGATTATCGCTTGTGTATTTGACGGTACGGGATATGGCGCCGATGGAGCGATTTGGGGTGGCGAGATATTGGTGGCCAACGCTCGGTCATGGCATCGCGCCGCTCACCTAAGTTACATGCCTCTCCCCGGGGGTGACAGTTGCGTTCGCCAACCAGCAAAGACGGCGTTGGCGTTTCTGCATGCTGCCAGGTTAGCTTGGAACAGCGAGTTACCAAGCGTGCGATATTTTTCCCGACGTGAGTTACAAAGTTTGCGGACGCAATTGGAGAGACGCGTCAACACGGTGCCAACCAGCAGCATGGGGCGGCTCTTCGATGCCGTCGCGTCGCTGCTCGGCTTGCGGAACGAAATTGAATATGAAGGCCAGGCGGCTCTGGAACTTGAAGCGCTTGCTGACTTGGAATTCGAACAAACCGAGGCTGTTGACCCCTATAGCTTTCGGTGGACAATGGATTCAACGCCGACGCTGGAAGTTCACAACTTATTGCGGCAAGTCTGTCGCGACCTGGATGATGGCACGCCGCCGGGGGTAATTTCTGCCAGGTTTCACCAGACAATCGCCAGCGCGACGGTCGCTATCTGTCTTCACATCAAATCCGCAAATTGGGGATCACTTGCCGGAGTTGGATTGGACACGGTTGGTTTAACGGGTGGCGTCTTTCAAAACATGGTGCTAACGCGATTGGTTCGCAATAGGCTCGAGCGGGTCGGATTTCAAGTCTTAACCCACCAGGCGGTGCCGCCCAATGATGGCGGGCTGGCGTTGGGGCAGGCAATGGTCGCAATGTCACAGATTGATCCGGCAACATTTTCCCAGCATACAAATATCTCAGCTGACTCGCTTGCGGTAGTTTATCCTGGTCAGAAAGGAGCAAATGGATCATGTGCTTAGCCGTTCCAGGACAAGTCGAAACAATCTTTTTGGACCAAGGAATCCAGATGGGTCGAGTCAGCTTTGGAGGCGTGATTAAGGAAGTATGCTTAGCCTATTTGCCGGAAGCCCAAGTCGGCGATTATGTGATTGTCCACGTGGGATTTGCGATTAACAAGTTAAATGAGGAATCAGCGCTGAAGACATTACAAACTTTTGCGGAGCTGGGCATGCTGGAAGCGGAGTTGGCAGAGCTGCGGGCCAGCGAACAGCACTCAGCAACGGACTCCGGCGAAGCTTCGGGGTGTTGAGGATGAAATACTTAGACGAATTTCGCGATAGCGAGCAAGCCAAGTCACTGCTTTCGGCCATTCGTCGTTTGGTGACAAAGCGTTGGTCGATCATGGAAGTCTGCGGTGGCCAAACGCACTCGCTGATTCGCAGCGGGATTGACCAGCTGTTGCCCGCCGAGATTGAAATGATCCACGGCCCGGGATGTCCCGTGTGTGTCACGCCGCTGAATGTAATTGACAAGGGGTTGGAGCTTGCGGCCCGACCCGAGGTTATCTTTTGTTCCTTTGGTGACATGCTGCGAGTGCCGGGAACGCGGGAAGATTTGCTGCGGGTAAAGGGAGCTGGCGGAGATGTGCGGATCGTTTATTCGCCACTCGATGCGGTGAAGTTGGCAAGTCAGAATCCCAGTCGGGAAATCGTCTTTTTGGCGATTGGTTTTGAAACCACCGCGCCGGCTAACGCAATGGCGATTAAGTTGGCGAAGCAGCACTCGATTCGCAATTTTTCCGCTTTGGTTTCGCACGTCTTGGTTCCTCCGGCGATGGAAGCGATTTTGACAGCCAGCGGCAATCGAGTGCAAGCCTTTTTGGCTGCCGGTCATGTTTGCAGCGTGATGGGCTATCAACAATATCATGCGCTGGCGACTCGGTTTCGGGTCCCAATCGTGGTCACTGGATTTGAGCCGCTGGATCTGCTAGAGGGAATTCGGCGAACGGTCAGCCAGTTAGAGGCGGGCGGCGCGTTTGTGGAGAATGCTTACGAGCGTGTTGTTAGCGAAGCAGGAAACTTAGCCGCACAAAAAACCATTGATGAGGTTTTTCAAGTTACGGACCGAAGCTGGCGGGGCATTGGCAATATTCCGCAAAGCGGTTGGTGCCTGCGGGAGGCGTACGCTGATTTTGATGCCGAGCAAAAGTTTAACGTAACGCATGTGCAAACGGAGGAATCATCCAAGTGTCGAGCGGGCGAAGTGTTGCGAGGGATCATCAAGCCAAATCAATGCGAGGCTTTTGGCAAGACATGCACTCCCCGCACGCCGTTGGGCGCAACGATGGTCTCTAGCGAAGGGGCTTGTGCAGCATATTACAACTATGGTCGATACGGCAGCGTGTGAAATGTTTCGTTCCAATTGCCCCCTACCTTTGCGAGATTACCCGCATGTTGTCTTAAGCCATGGTGGAGGCGGTCGACTATCTGCGGAGCTGGTCGAGCACGTGTTTCTCCGCGCTTTTGGTCGTCCCCACGCCCCACTTGCTGACTCCACTCCTTTATCGCTGCCAGGCCGTCGCATTGCCGTATCCACAGACTCGTTTGTGGTCCGGCCGTTATTCTTTCCTGGAGGCAGCATTGGTGATCTGGCTGTTAATGGAACGGTGAACGACTTGGCAATGAGTGGCGCCGAACCGCTGTATTTGACCGCCAGTTTCATTCTGGAGGAGGGGCTGCTGATTGAGCAGTTGGTGCGGATCGCCGATGATATGGCACGGGCGGCCAACGAGGCGGGCGTGAGCGTCGTCGCTGGCGATACCAAGGTGGTTGAACGGGGGCACGGCGATGGTTGTTACATCACGACCACCGGCATCGGCGCGCTGCCAGCAGATAGAAATATATCGATCGATCAGGCGCGTCCCGGTGACGTCGTGGTGGTCAGTGGAACGATTGGTGATCACGCTATGGCGATCATGAGCGTTAGGGAAGGATTAGCGTTCGAATCGACGATTCGCAGCGACACGGCTTCACTGGCTAAAATGGTGCACGCGTTGATCGAGGCTTGTCCCGATTTGCGCATCTTACGCGACCCAACCAGGGGTGGGCTGGCAACCACGTTGAACGAAATTGCGGTGGCTTCTCAATGCGGCATCGAGTTGGAAGAGCAGGCTATTCCAGTCGACGATGTGGTGCGATCGGCCTGCGAATTTCTTGGGTTAGATCCGCTGCAAGCGGCGAATGAGGGTAAATTGGTGGCGGTGGTACCTGCTGAGCAGGCGACAGCGGCACTCAATGCTTTGCGTGCAAATCAATTGGGGCGCGCGGCCGCTGTGATCGGCAAGGTCATTCAAGATGAACATAAGCTGGTCGTCGCCAAGACTCCCTTCGGTGCGAATCGAATTATCCCCATGCCGGTTGGCGAGCAGTTGCCTAGGATTTGTTGATCGGAAAATGATTCGAGGTAAGCTTGGCAAAGGGAGAGGGCTAACCAGCCAAGTTGTCTTTTACCGGGCTCGCGAAACACTGGATTCCATCCATTGGCATAGTTCGCTACGATTGTCCTTCGAGTACCAGCGCTCAGCGACTGCATGAATATATCTGAAAACCGAAAAGAACTGTGGCTTGCGCCAAATTGGCTAAACGGCTTTCGGATAAGCCGTTAGCAATTCAGTTCAACTCCGCCACCATGATGCTCTGCTATGAAGTCGACCACTTCGATTTTGACTTCCTTTCTCGGAAATCGTTTCCAGCAACGTAACCTGCGGATCTTGATGTGGTTGATGCTGATCTTTGCCGCGTTGCTGGCATGTTTTAGCGTCATCTTTCACGTGTTGATGGCTCGTGAGGGGCAGTCGCATTCATGGGCGACTGCGTTTTACTGGACGTTCGTTGTGATGTCGACGCTGGGGTTCGGCGATATTACTTTTGAATCGGATCTGGGGCGGATTTTTTCAGTGGTCGTGCTGTTATCGGGCACAATCTTCCTGCTCGTCCTGCTCCCATTCACGTTTATTCAGTTTTTCTTTTTGCCGTGGATGGAAGCTCGCGAAGCAGCGCGCGCGCCGACTTCGGTGAGCGCGAAAACGAAAGACCATGTGATCCTCACCAAGCTTAATCCAATCGAGCGAGCGTTAATTCGTATGCTTGAACAATCCCATGTCGACTACTTGTTGCTGGTTGATGAATTGAGTGACGCGTTGACGCTGCATGATCAAGGTTTTCGTGTCATGGTGGGGCCGTTTGACGATCCGGAAACTTATCGTCTGGCCGGTGCCGAGCGAGCGGCGTTGGTGGTGGCTAATCGCTCCGATACGGCAAACACCAACATTGCGTTTACCGTTCGCGAGATCACCGAGCGAGTTCCGATCGTGGCGACTGCTTCCTCCTCAGCATCGGTCGACATTCTGGAGTTGGCAGGTTGTAATCGAGTGCTGCAGTTAGGGGAAATGCTGGGCTATGCAATTGCTCGCCGAGTCCTCGGACGTGACTCCAAGTGTCACGTGATTGGGGAATTCGATGACTTGCTGGTTGCTGACGCTTCCGCTTCGGGTACTCCTTTGATTGGTCGGTCGCTTCGTGAAATCGGTCTCCGTAACTATGCTAACGTGAATGTGATTGGAGTTTGGGAGCGGGGTAATTTTGAAATTGCCACTCCGGATACCGTGATTCATGAACATAGCGTCTTGGTGTTCGCCGGGTCACGCGAGCAGCTCGACCAGTATGATGCATTATTTTGCATTTATAAATCGAATGAGAAACCTGTTATCATCATTGGCGGTGGTCGAGTTGGCCGCGCAGTGGGTGCTTCGCTAGCCCGCCAAGGAATTGACTATCGCATCATCGAGCGTCAATCTCAACGAATACGCAACACCGCCCACTATATCCTCGGCGATGCGGCCGAACACGAGGTGCTAATTCGAGCGGGGATCACAGATTGTTCTTCGGTGGTCATTACCACTCATGATGACGACATGAACGTCTATCTCACGCTCTACTGCAGACGGTTGCGACCAGACGTGCAGATCTTGGCTAGGTCTAACGTCGAACGGAACGTTTCGACGTTGCATCGTGCGGGAGCTGACTTTGTCCTCTCGTATGCGACCACCGGGGCAGACGCGTTGTTTAACTTGCTCCGCCGCACCGATGTTTTATTGCTAGCTGAAGGCTTACACGTATTTCGTTTGCCGACCCCTGAAAAGCTGCATGACAAGACGATTGCTGAAAGTGGGGTTCGTAACATGACCGGTTGCAGCATTGTCGCAGTTGTTCGCGATGGCAAAACCGAAATGAATCCTGATGCGGCTAGCGTTTTATTGCCCGGAACCGAAATGGTGGTGATCGGTGACGCCGAGGCGGAAAACCGTTTTCACTCCATGTTTGTCTAGCCTCGTTGAGAGAGCGTTGCCCCAACAGCGGCAGGTATCCACTGAACATTACGCACAAGCGGGCGAGTCTTCCTGGTTTCCATGTTGGAATTTAAGTTGGTGGTGGAGTCTGCCTGCTCGACTTGGGGGCACTGAAGATAAATTCAGTTGCGTCAGGTCGTCAGCCTGTTAAAACTAGGGTGGGGCGAGTGGTGCCGTCGCTGTGACAATTTTAACTTGTCCACGGCCGACTAGCGAACTTGCCATGACCGTTATCCGCGTTGAAAGATCGATTATGCTCAACCGTAGAAACATGCTGCAAGGAATGGCAGCTGGTGTTGGAGCCGCAGTTGGCGGTTCATTGCTGCCCGCACATCTATGGGCCTCAACCGGCGAGCTGGTGTCAGCGGAATCGATTTCCCCAAGCACCACGACGACTCCCAAGCGAGTCATCTTCTTCATGCAGAACCAGGGTTTTGATCCGAAAACTTGCATACCGACAGGCATGACCAGTAGCGGTTCCCTGGCGAAAGCTAAACTTCCACAGCCCATTGAATCGCTGGAACCTTACAAAGAAAGATTGCACATCATTAATGGTTTGCACGGCAGGCACACCAGTCCGGCGCACAGTGCGTTTTTTGGCGCCCTCGGTGGTTATCGAGGCGGTGATGGGGTCCCCCCCAGCGCCGCGACGATCGATTACGAACTGAGCAAGGCTTTACCCCAGACGCTGCTGCCACACCTCTGCATCGGTATGGACTCGATTGAGAACATGACAACCAAACCGACGTTGGCAACACTCTCAGCCAGCGGTGCGGGTCAGCCAATTTTTATGTATTCCGATCCAAATCAGCTTTATCAAACGCTGTACGGGGGAATCTCTAGCGGTGATATTCGCCGGCAACACGAAGCACGCTCGAGCATGTTGACCGAGATCGAGAACCTAGCAGCAGCCAAAGGTCGCTCGCTCCCTGCCGGCGATCAGCGGCGGTATGGTCAGTACGTGCAAGGTTTTAAAGATGTAAATGGGCTTCGCGATCGACTTGATACGGTAGCCGACCACCTTCGCAAATTCGCTCCTCAAGTGGACGAACGATACAGCAATCCACAGTTTGAAACCGATTGGCATGATGTGCTGCTGGATCTCGGTATCTCAGCATTGACCTCAGGCATCACCAACACGCTCACGATTGGCTCGGGACGGGGGGAGATTTTCGGGGCCTGGAAGGGACTGGGGATCGACCAACAGGGCCACAACCTGGGACACATGGATCAACCTGATAACCCGATCTGGATCAAAATTCGACAATACAACAGCCGGATGCTGGTGAGGATCATGGAGAAACTGGAGAGTGTGCCGGAGGGGAGTGGCACCATGATGGATCACACGTTGATCGTTTACACCAGCAACAACGCCGATAAACAGCATACCGATGGAGCGAATTGGCCGGTCATGTTGCTCGGTAACCTGGATGGTGCTTTTAAAACGGGGTGCTTCACGCAGTTGGATGGCAAGCGACCGATCAACGCTCTCTTTATCTCGCTGTTGCGTGCCGCAGGTCAAAATTGTGATCGTTTTAACATGAGTGAAAATCTTGCTAAAAAGTTTGACGCTGGCAGCGGCCCGCTCAAGGAAGTTTTGGCATGAGCAAGGTTTGCGTTGCTACGACAATCATGTTGCTTTGCTCGAGCATGATGTCCATAGCCAAGGGGGAAACCTACACGCCGGGACAAAAGATCGAGAAAGACTTTGAAAGCTTTGCCAAGACGTTTGTCGCAAATCACTGTCTCGACTGTCACGGCGAGACGGCACCCGAGGGTAATCTGTCGTTACATGATTTGGGGCCAGTCGACGAAGTTAACGCGGCTGTTTGGAAATCGATATGGGCGCAGGTGACCTTGAAAGAAATGCCACCAGCGGAGATGGACCAGCCCGGCGTGGTTCAGCGGCTTCAGTTTTCCGATTGGATCGTGGCTGAATTGAGCCGCGTGATGCGTGACCAAGGTGGCTTTTTTGCTCATCGCGATCCGCAGAAAGCCAACTTCGTCGATCACGCATTGCTGTTTAATCCACTGCCCGCTGAGATCAAGCTGGCACCCACCTCTTCGCCGTCTCGGCTTTGGCGAATTACTCCCGAGGAGCATATCACCCGATTGAACGAGCTGATCAACCGGGAACCCAAGTTCGATCCTGAGAAGCCCGGCTTGCGGACTCATGGCGATGTTGTCCCCACCAATCACGGAGGCGAGCGCAAGCTTTATTTTGGCACCGATCGAATCATCAAGTGGCAAGGTGGTACCGTTGCGTATGCCACTGCTGTTAAGAGCGTTCCCGTCGTGCTGTCATCGGCGCGATCTCATGGCCTGGAAAACTACCCTGATTTTTATTCAGTCAATAGCGCAGAGGCGACGCAGATTTTGAATGTTGCCGAGGATATTTTGCGCTATATGGCTTATGGCCCGCTCAGTATTGCCAATCCCGAGCAAATCACGGACGACCCGCGGACGTATAAGATGGAAGGGGACATCCGGGGGCTGCCGACTAGTCTTGTTTACAACACAAAAGTCGCTCGGCCACTGACGCCCGTGCATGAGTTGATGCGGGAAGAAGGAGTAAGTAAAGCCAAGTTGCGGGCCGCTGTCGAATTCCTTTTTGAAGCGTTGACCTTTCGGCCTCCGAACGAGCAGGAGTCTGCTAGGTACATGGAGATCGTGCAGCGGTCGATCGAGAAGATTGGGAAGGAAGATGGTGTGATGTTGGGGTTATCCTCGATTTTTCTCGATCGCGATGCGCTCTTCCGACCGGAGCTCGTTGAATACGGCACACCTGATGCTGACGGTCGCGTGATGCTGCGGGATTGGGAATTGGGTTTGGCGGTTAATCATGCGCTCCGCTACATCAAACCAGACGCAGAGTTGCGAGCCGCTATTGTAGACGGTCGGATGCGAACCAAAGCGGATGTGAAACGCGAAGTCGAGCGGATGCTGGCTGATGAGAGCATTCGCAAGCCACGTGTGCTACGGTTTTTTCGCGACTATTTTGACCACGACCTGGGCGGCTACATTTGCAAAGACTCTAAATCGTTGGGCAAGACCGGAGTCAACACGCGCGGCACGGCCCACTATTTGGCGATGTTTGACGCGACTGCCAGTACTGATCGATTGATTGAGCTGATCCTGCAGGAAGATCGTGATGTCTTTAAGCAGTTGTTGACGACAGAAAAGGCTGTCGCCACCAAGAACGACAACTTCTACTTTGGCAGGCAGCGAACTAAGGAAGAGGTCGCCGCATCGGTCGCCGCTGCTAAACGGGCAGCCGCCGAGGCGGCAAAGCGGGCGGCGAAGGAGTTGGAGGCTTGGAAACAAGCCAATCCAGGAAAGAAGGCTCCAAAGCCGAAGAAGAAAAAACCAGAGAACATCAATCACAACATCACCAAAGCGAATCTATCTGGGCCGCAGGTGTTCGCTCGCGTCAGTCGCCGCAGCTTTGGCAATGGCTCGATGAAACCAGAGCGAGTGCTGGCAACGACACCAAAAGACCAACGCCTGGGTATCTTGACGCATCCCAGTTGGCTCGTTTCGCATTCCGACGCGATGGACAATCATGCAATTCATCGCGGTCGTTGGGTACGTGAGCGGTTGCTCGGCGGCGGTATTCCTGACGTGCCGATAACCGTGGATGCCATGCTACCCGACGAACCTGATAAGACGCTTCGCGAGCGGATGCGAGTTACCAAGGAAGGTTATTGCTGGACATGTCACAAAAAGATGGATCCCCTGGGGCTGCCCTTTGAAATGTATAATCACGCGGGCGTCTATCGCGAAACGGAACTGGGCCAACCTGTCGATACGAGCGGGGCGATTCTAGAGTCTGGAGATGACGCGCTCGATGGTGAGGTTGCAAACGCGATCGAGATGATTCAGCGAATTGCTGACAGCGAGCGGGCGGAGCAAGTTTTCGTAAGGCACGCATTTAGGTTTTGGATTGGCCGCAACGAAACGTTGAACGATGGGCCCGTGCTGCGGCAAGCATACCGCGACTATAAAGATAGTGGCGGTAGCATGAATGCGCTGCTGACATCGCTGCTCACGTCGGATGCGTTTTTGTACCGCACAAGATATTGAGAGCACGGTCGACGCGTAAGATTAGGCCGCTTTGCTCTGATTATTCATCTCCGGCGCGGTCGTTTGACCGACTGTGGCAGCCACGGCGTGATTGTTGAAGCGCCAATGTTTATACATCCAAAGCCAGCAGTCGGGGCGACGCCTGATTTCTGCTTCGAATGCATCCCAGATTGTTTGGGTGTACTGCTTAGCCAGCTCGGGCGAACTCGTGTTATCGAGTCGAGGGTCAACGACTTTCACGATTTTCAGCTTCGCGCGACCGTGCGGTAATGGCTCGCAGATGGCAGCCACTATTGGCGAGGAACAACGAATGGCCAATTCGGCGGGTAAGGTCGTAAGTGTCGTTTGCTTGCCAAACATGTCGATCGGAGCCGAAGCCCTTTGCGGTGGTACCGCCAAATCGGTCAACATGGCCACGCTCGTGCCGCGGTGCAACGAACGAATTAATCGCAACGCGACTCGCTCGTGGTCGCAAACCTGATGGCCGTTGGCTTGCCGCGCGTCCGTAAACACTGACTTTACCAGTGGGTTACGAAAGTCGCGGATGACAATGTTGAGATTGATGCCAAGCAAACCGATGATCAAACTCGACCACTCGAATGACCCAAAGTGCGGTGTGAGCAGAATTCCTCCGCGCGGACTATCGCGAATCAGGTCGAGTGCCTCGGTTCCTTCAAAATCAACCCACTCGGCAAGGTTTTCTGAATTGATGCGCGGGTGCCAAAACAAATCAATGAAATTGCGTGCAAAGCTCTGGTAACAGTCGCGGATAATTGGTTGGACTTCGCTGTCACTGATTTCAAGCCGACCGGTTTGCCTTGCGGAACTAAGGTTTCGCGCAGCCAATCTTCTGCCACGCCGGTCGACTTTGTGTGCGGCCCAACCGATGGCAGTTGCCAGCTTGAGTGAGTTCCGCCGGGATAGACGGGGAATAAGGTCTGCCAAACTTCGCATTCCCCAAAATTCGGCGCGATGACGGATTTGCCTAAACGAACTGTTGTTCAGTTTGCGTGTTCTCGGTCCCGGCATTAGCAAACCCCTCAGTAAATTCTTCACATGTGCAGGGCTGATCGCGAAAACAAATCAGTCCTCTCGCCTTTTCGACGATACGAGCCCTAGCATCGCTGGGAAATAAGTAACGCATTTGCCTGCGCCGAAATATCGTTCCGGCGCTCTCTCTTGGAACGAGAGGCAACGACAAGAACCCGCACGATGCTTAGCGTCCGTCCGTCGACGTTGTGTTTAGATGACTTTTAGAGGCTAGTTACACTACGCGGTGTCGGGCCGTCAAGTCAGATTCAAGGCGGTATCAACGCCCGGTTGCGAATTGCCAGCAACTCGTTTCCCGCAACCTGAGGAAGCAAGTTGTCCAGTTTCCCCAAGTCGCCATCAAGGAGGCCGGAAATAATTAATAATTTGCTTGACTGATTACTATGTCTGTGATAACTTGCTCACTGGCGTTGTATCACACTCGTAGTAATTGGTGCCCCATTGAGCGAGCAGGCGAAGCTGGAGATCACGGAAGCGGAGTGGGAGGTGATGGACAGCGTCTGGGAGGGCGGTCCGCAAACTCCGGCTGAGATTATTGCTCGCGTGCAACCGATCCGCGAGCGAAGTCACCGCACCATCCGCACGTTGCTGAATCGGCTGGTAGACAAGGGGGCGGTGCGAATTGAGGAGGCCAGTGGGAAGCGCTTCTACGCGGCAGCCGTTTCCAAAGATGCTTGTATTCGCGCCGCGGCAAAGTCCTTTCGCGAGCGTTTCTTCGATGGCAGTGTCGGCTCCCTGCTGATGCATTTTGTGGAGCACGAATCGCTCTCGGCGGAGGAATTGGCGGAGCTCAGAGCCAAGCTCGATGAGGTTAGTAAACCATCGACGAACCGCAAGCAGACGATTAAACCCAATCAACCGAGTAAACCCAATCAACCGAGTAAACCCA
>CAZHTX010000007.1:0-11623 GCA_964535475.1 uncultured Pirellulaceae bacterium | reverse complement strand
AAGCAGACGATTAAACCCAATCAACCGAGTAAACCCAATCAACCGAGTAAACCCAGTAAGCGTAGGAAACCATGACCGATGTTTACCGAATTCGATGGCAACATGTTTGAGCTACTTTGGCGGGCGACTTGGCAAGCTGCTTTATTATGCTGCCTCGTGTGGTTAATTTTGCGGTTGAACAAATCGTGGATAACGGCTCGCTATCGGGTGCTGTTGTGGGCGATTCCAATGACGCGATTGCTGTTGTTGGTCCTGCCGGTCAGTGGCTGGAGTTTGTATCAAGTGGCCGAGCCGGTGATGACGCGGGTCACGCAGCAAGGTTTTTCGATTGATCAGGAGGCCCGTTTTTTCGCATCGCATCCACTGGAGCCACAGGGTGCAGTCGGGGCGGAGGATTTTAGGGCGGAGCCTTACGGGGCGGAGCTTGGTCCGGCCGAGGCATTTGCGGCATCAAGTTCCGCCATTGACCTCACTGCGGGCACGTCCTCGGCGTTGTCGGACGATCAGGCGAATGTTGGTGGGCGTTGGAGTTGGTCGCGGGGGGCGACGATGCTGTGGCTGGTCGGTTGCTTAATGGCGAGTTGTATGTGGCTACGATCGTGGCTGCAGCTGCGGCGGATGATTTGCCAAAGTAGGCCGCTGGATGAGCAGCGTTTGTCGTTACTCGGCAAAATGCCGAGCGGCTCGGCGAGGCTGCGACGGCGAGTTCGCGTAGTGGTTACCGAGCATGCCTCGGGACCGGCTGTGGCTGGCTGTTTTCGTTCCGTCATCTTGCTACCAGAAGAGTTGGTTGCCCGTTTGTCGGCGGACCAGTTGCAAACGATTCTTCGTCATGAGTGCGCGCACATTCGTCGTTGGGATCCGTTGCTGCTGAGTCTTTGCAAGTTGACCACAATCATCCACTGGTTCAATCCACTAGTTTATTGGAATGCTCGAATGTTAAGACGCGAAATTGAATTGGCCGTCGACGCGGCGGTGACCGCGCCGCTTAACCAACTTCAGCGACGATCGTATGCGGAACTGTTGTTGGAGTTGGCCCAACGTCCTGGGAATCGGTTCGGACTGGTGCAAATGGCCAGTCGACATTCGCAAGTCGGTACCCGTATTAACGCCTTGCTAAAGCCGCAGCGAAGTGGTTGGCTGCGTTCTACGATCGCGGTGACAATCATTGGCTTGTTGTGTCTGACTGGGCTGAGCCAGCAAGCTCAAACGGAGCCAATTCAGTCGCTACAGCAACCGCAGGAGACAACAGTCGTAACGGATAACGAAGACGCTAAGTATTTCATTATCGGCCTAGTCACTGACGCGGAAACGGGCCAGCCGGTGGCGGATGCGGAAGTTGGTTTTCTGGTCGAGTCGGCGCAAGAGCTCGACGAGCGGGCTCCGAAATGCAAGACCGATGCGGATGGCAATTATCGCATTGAAGTACCGATGGGCGAAGTCAAATTATGGTTTCCGTGGCTGAAGCCAGGTTATTGGTTGCTGCCGGAAGAGGCGATGGTGAGCGTGGCGACGACACCTGAAAACCCTGAAACGCGGCTCGACATTCGCGCCCGCAAAGGCGCTGTTTGGCAAGTTCAAGCTGAAGGGGAACCTGGCGAGCGACCTTACATCAGCAGCACCGAAGAGAGCGACCCGGCAAAGCGAGCAGCTTGGCTGAAAGGCGAACCATTTTCCCGGGATAAATCTCCACCGCAGGCCTTTGGACTTTTGGATGCGAATGGCCGTGGCGAGCTGACTCAAGTTGGTCCCAGCGGGGCGTTGATCGTGGGCATCGTCAATGTCCAGGGAGAGATCGTCGCCGAACCGCTGTTTGATAACACGCAAGTCGTCTCCGCCGTGAAGCTTGCCAACACCAACAAGACGGAGTTGGTCGATCAGCGGGGGCGAAAAGCTGTGGTTACCGAAGCCACCGTGTCGCTTAAGGATGGAGTTCCGTTGCTCCATTATCAGCTGAAATCAAACGCACCGATCGCGATCCAGAAACTGACTGGCCGCGTGGTGGATGAAGATGACCAACCCGTTGCCAACGCCAGAGTGGGCTTGGCCTCTGGCACCGCCGGCGGAGGCAATGCGGTGCAATCGCAATCGACAACGACCGATGCGGAGGGAACCTTCCAATTGGAGTTCCCCATCGCCAGTGGACTAACGGAAAGGTATGGTACCCTGCAATTTAGCGTTTTCATCAATAAGGATAAATTTGCGGCAGTCGATACCCCATATGTCGATGTGAAAGAAGATTATCCCCAGATCGACTTTGGTACGATTCAACTCGCCAAAGGTTTCAATATTCCGGTCACCGTCGTCGATGCAGCGGGGAAGCCGGTGCCGGGGGCCGTGGTGGAGCCAGGCAACACATATTCGTTGCGTTACGAGGTGACGCGAACTGACGTCAAAGGAGAGGCGTTGCTGAAGAACCTTCCTCAGGGGCTCGTCCGTGTCTCGGCTCGCTACGGCAAACAAGCCGCATCGACTCGATTGGTTGTTAGCGATGTGCCTGCCGAGAACACGATCGCGACGATTCGACTTGCCGAACTTGCCACAGCGGCGAATCCCGCCGCGACCGCTACTTCGACGGAGCCGGGCAGTCCATCGCAGCGGACTGAGCCGCTGCCAGTCGGCACGCCAGCGCCCAAGTGGTTGGTCGGTTCTTGGTCGGATGGAAAACAACGCAGCTTGGCCGATTACCGTGGCAAAATCGTGGTGCTCGATTTCTGGGGACTGTGGTGTGGGCCCTGTATCAACGCGATTCCGGCGATGCAGTCACTCGCCGAAAAATATGAACCGCGCGGTGTTGTCTTTCTGGGGGTCCACACCGCCCACGGCGATATGCAACAGATCATCAAATTGAAAAAATCGAGGGGTTGGGAGACACCGTCGGCGATCGACAACGGCGCTGCGATCACTGAAAGCAAAACGGCTGATGCCTATGGTGTGAGCGGTTTTCCCAGCATCGTGATGATTGATGCCGAGGGCAAAGTCGCTTTCCACAGTGGCATTCGACCGCAAGATATGCAAGCATTTATGGCAGGTATGGAACAGATTGCTAAAGCTAACGATATTGACTGGCCACTCCGTCAAGACTTACCAGAAGATGAGATGAAGCGAATTGCGAATGTAATTATGGTCGCGCAATTTTCGGCCGAACTGGAACGGATTCTAACAGCCCAGTGATCAGCGAGCCAACAGTTCTTGATTCAAAACCAGGCGCCCATATGGTGCCCGGCATCGATGGTTAATCATTGAGCTTGGATTTTATGAGCTTGGATTCTACTCGTCGGAAAAATAGTCATCAGTCATTTCGGCGGTTGGAGGATAGTCATCGACCCAGTAGTCATTAACCCACTCGTCCTCAACCCAATAATCGTCGACCCATGAATCGTTGAGCCAATAGTCGTTGACCCAGTAATCGTCCACCCAATAGTCGTTGCCGAAATAATCGTCGCCCCAGTAGTGGTCGGCCCAGTAGTCGTCTCGCCAGTAATCATCTACCCAATACGGATCGCGGGGGGCACGAGCAGGTTCGGATGAAAGCGGTGAGCCCGGCGGTAAAGGCCGATCATCGGAGAGTTCCCAGGGACTAGGATCTGGTGCTCGCATCGCCGGCACGTTCACGTCGGGAACATCGTTCGGCTCATAAGCTTCCTCGAGGGCCTCTTCGCGAAAATCGGGAGCCTGGAGCCATTTCTCGGAAAACGCGTCGCGAGGTTGATAGGTTCCAGGATTAAATCCATCAGCCCAATAAGGATTATAGGGATGTGGTTGTCCCTGCGCAACAGCGGCCACGCCGATCACTCCGACTGCTGTCATCAGGCCGACTAGTCGATTCAGGGCCGGCAACGTCAGTGCTGGTCTCATGGCAATCATTTCTCCAAAAACGGATCGGAGCTTGGCAACCGGTAAGATGCTTTGGTGCCGCGTCCTCGAATTGGCAAAGGCAACGATTTGAACGAGCGTTGCAAATCGCGCTCCGAAACCGCGGGAATGATTGCCCCAGAGGGGGAGTGCGAAAAGCTGGCAGTGATATCAGCGGCGACGTTCGAGCATTCGCCAGACGGCCATGATTGTGGAAAGCACACCGGCGAGCAGCAGGGGCGCCGAGTAGGTGAAGATTAAGAAAATCATATGTGTCGTACGCCCTGAATCGGACGGCCCCGCGCGGCCACCAAACATCATGCTAACTTCATCGCGGATCGCCGGGACTTGCGAGGCCCAGTAGACCGCTCCCAGGATCCCGCAAAAAACCACGTTCAGCATTAGCATAAAGCTGAGCGTCATCTGCGGCGGGCGACGGCGTGGTTGATTCATGATGTGATGAGTGGGGTGGTCAAGAAAGCGGATGTAGCGATCAGGCGTTAAAAGTTCGCAGCAGTTTGCGTCCCAGGAATAAGTACCAAAGCTCGTCCCCGCCGAGTGGACGTGACCGCCCGGCTGTGGCGAAATCGATTGTCTCCAGCCCGTCAGTGACCACAACACATGTTGTTTCGTCCCGAGTCGCTTCGGCAATTAAAGCATGTTCGTCCAAAAAGAAGCCTAAAGCAATTGGTTTTATCGACTCGAAACCTTGGCGATCCAAATTGTCCGTCAGCGGGGTCGCAAGTCGTTGCTGGGCCGAATTCCATTGGTCAGCCGTGATGCGGAAAATTTCGGGGTGTTCCGCTTGCCAGCCCGCGTAGACAGCATAGATATCTTCGATCGGTAAATTGGCCAGATCGGCACCCATGGCATGCACGATAGGCCCGGTGATGCCAACGTTCGAGTAGAGTCGGTCACCAAATTGATAAGCATAGCGGACAAGAAAACAGTCGATTGGTCGTTCGAAGCTGGGCCAATACTGTAGCCGACTGTCGATGACCTCGACTGACGTGGGTGGGACGCCCATTTGTCCGGGTTGCGATAACCACAAGGCGAGTTCGGCTTCGGAGTGAGCAATCTCGGTGCGAAACTCGCCATCAATCGCGTCTCCAAACCCGAGTTCATCGGCATAAGCGAGGACTCGCAAACGGGCCGAAGGTTCAGCCGCCAAAGCGATTAATCGTTGCCGCCCCGCTTTGACATCGAGTCGGGCCAGGGCACCAGCCGCCTCGGATTGGACTCGCCGATGCTTCAGATCGAGCGCCTTATACAGTTGGCTGATCGCTCCCTCCCAACCGATCAGTCCCAGCGCATCGCAAAGTGATACCGCGATCGCAACGGCTTCGCTGAGCACCTCTTGGACCTCCTCCACGGAGTCACCAAAGGTCCGTGGGTCTTCTTCAAACTTGCCCAGCCGATCGGCCACGCCCCCGAGCAAGGTAGCCAGGACTTCGCAGCGGACGGCAGCGGGATGCTCGTCGACCCGGCTTTCGCGAAAGAGGTAATTCGCCAGATCCAACAATGGTGAAGCCACGCTGCGGTGAACCAATGCATCCAAGGCGGCGGGGAAGAAGTCTTTGGGCTTCCAATCACTCTGTTGCATTAGTGGACTGAGTACCTGACCGACCTCATCCCATTGTTGAGGTGGTCGCTCGGCTAACAATTTTGCCAACACGCCCAGCGATTGCTCGCTCCGCTGGCGAGCCAACAGATACATCAATCGATGGCGATTGCCGGCTTGCGGGGGATAAGCCGACACGATGCGAGCGATTAATGGAGGCTCCAGCGACTCCAATGCTCGCTGCTCGGTCGTGAACAAACGCTGGGCCGCCAAGGCGAGCGCGGCCAAAATTGCCGGATCGGATTTGGCAAGCAGCTCAGTATCCTCGCCCAGCGTTTCCAGCAGAGAAACGGCTTCGGTTGCATCAGCGGAGGCAATCCGACCCAGCGTTGCTCCCGCAGCGACCGGGTCAGCCTGAGGCCCCAAAAGGGATCGCACCCACTGGGACATGTTCGTTTCTGTCACGGAAATTATCGTTGGAGTGATGTGGGAATGTTTGTTTCCCAAAAGCCTAGCCAGATTTTTACTCGCTGAACAGGTTCTTAGTCCACTTTAGGCCGCACAATAAACCTCGGCTCCTGGCGCCGTCACCTTTTCGCCGGCTGGATTCCACCAGCGAAGTAGCAAGTGCGAAGGTAGATAGACGATTGCCGGCAAACCGACCATCATCACGCCCAACCAGGCTAACTGGGGCATCCAAGTTTGTGCCTCCGAGCCATCCATTCCGTAGACATAGTTGACGTTGTGCGGCTCGTTGGCAAAGGCCAAGACGTCACCCGGGGCGGGCAAAAAGAAGTAACTGATTAACATCGCCACCCAGGCGAAACTCGTCCAGCCAATTAGCGCGCGACGGTCGTATCCTAGTTTGGCGACCAAGTACAGCACAAACAGCGGCAACCAAAAGTGGAAGAACGAGAGCCCGCGAGCAAACAGCGAGAGCTCGGGGTTGAACATGTAGCCGGTCATGCCCAGTAAGGGAGCCCCGAACAGCGTGCTCAAAAAGTCGACTTGCCAAACCACTTGCACCGCACAGATGCCAACAGCCGCCATCGAAGCGTAAATTCGACGCTCCGTCCAGACTGCCGCCAATGTCAAAAATAAAGCGATGTCACAAAAGTAAAGAAAGTTGGTCGGCCCGTAACAGGCCCAGTAATAGGGGACTAAAACGGCCATAAACCCAGTAAATCCCCATTTGGCGATCGGCGAGAGTCGTGCTCCTTCGTTTGCCGCAGGGGTGTTCGCTGTTGTTGGCGGTTGTGACATCGTGCCAAAGCCTCTTGCGCTGTAAGGTGTTCGTTGACCAAAGCCCCAGTTCTCTTCTATGCCAGAGACCAAGATGCGGGCTATGCAGCGCAAAACTTTTTGCTGTTGGCTATTGGTCGGTGGCAACTGCCCGCTGCCAATATACGTAATCGACGCCGACCATGTGGGCCGGAACTGCTTGTTGGTTCGCTCCGAGGATCGTGATTGTTATCGTATGTTCACCTGGCGTTAATTCGACTTGCCCCAATTCCAGCGGTCCCGTGCTGACAACTCGCCCGTTCTCGAACAAGTCCAGACCATCGATCAGCACTTGATCATCAACGGCAATTCGCACGACCGCATAGTCACGCGCTTTGGTGAGCGCGGTGAACAACGTGTACTTGCCGGCTTGATCCGTTTCAAAGGGCAGCGAGAGGGTATCGCCTGGTCGGCCGCCATTCCACCAGATCTGACTGTTGCCGCTCCAGCGACTGGCTTTGAACCCAGCCATTCCTTGGTTGGACAACGAGCCGGCCGAGACTTTCGCCGCGGTAATCTGTTCGGCTTCCAAGGCTCCCGGTAGTTTGCCGGTGGTTGGATCAAAGTCGGGAATCTCGCCGGCCACCGGTACCTGGGCGGACGATTGCAAGTATTTGAGCAAATCAACAATTTCTGCTTCGCTCATTGGTTTGAGGATTCCCTCGGGCATTACCGAGCGAGCCGTTTGTGTGATCTCTTCAATCTCAGAGCGGGGGACCGTGACTAGCTTTTCCGCATCGTGCAAGACGATGGCAGCATCGGTTTCTTCCCGCACCAATCCAGTGATCACGCGACCGTCGAGCGTCAGCAGGCTGAGCGCTTGATAGTCCTTGCCGACAATCGCGTTGGGGGCCAGGATGTTTTCCAGCAGATATTCCAGCTTAGCGCGGTTGGCCCCGGTTAAATCGGGACCGATATCGCTCCCCGTGCCAAACAATTTGTGACACTGACCACATGATTTGTTGTAGATCAACCGCCCGTTGCTGGCGTTACCCGCAGCAATGACGTCAGGCGTGTAGCGGTTCACCATTGCGGCGATTTCTTTCTCAATCTCTTCGGGAGTGTTGCCAACGACTCCCCAAAGTTCGGTTAATCGCTGTTGCAGTTGCTCGTTCCCCAATTGCCGAATCTTGCCCGCGTGCACGGCGGTCAACTCGGTTCGTGGTAATCGTTCGTCGGCCACCGCGTCTAACAGGGCCGCGGCATGAGCGGGACGCGACGAGAGGGTATCGAGTGCCGCGCGCCGCAGCGGCGTGGCCAAGTCGGCATAGCGAATTAAGATCGCTTGAGGAATTTCCGGCGAGTTAAAACGTGCCAACAGCGGCAATGCTTCGGCAATCAGCGTCGGGTCATCGAGCAACTGCATCGCCAAGGTTTCCAATTGCGGATCAGCGCCCCGCGCTAATGTCGCTAAGGCTTCTTGTCGAAGTTTCGCATCGGCTTGGCGATCATTGACCGTCTCTCGCAGCAGGGGAAAGACTGACGCGTCGCCAAAATTAACACTCAACATTTGCACCGCGCGTCGCGTGTTTGGGTCATCAATTTTCAGTGACTTAGCGACGACCTGGGACCAGGCGGGTGGTGAATCGATCTTGCCCAATTTGGCAGCTGTGCCGGCGAGTTCAGCCAACATCATTTTCACAACATTCAAATCATCTTCCGCAGCCATCGCCGCCACCAAAGCGTTGACCATACTGGGATCGCTGGCGGCGCGGCGGTAGATGAATTGCTTGATTTTTGGAATCGGAGTGGCTCGTGCTAAATCAAAAGCCCGCTGCGGGTCTTCGGCAACCAGCGGATTGATGGCATACCAGATGAGCAGCGGTAAATTCCGATCAAATTGACTGTCGCCATGTCGGACCAACCCCTCAGCGATCGCCCACTTAGTCGTCGCGAGTTGTGCCGCGGTTGTTTCGGAAGGCGAAGAAAGATTGCCAATTCGCTGCAGTGCCGAGGCGAGGTAAAGTTGGACGACCGGCTCGCGATCTTGACTGGCCAGTTCGGCAAGTTTCGAGAGTAAGGCGGGTGCCGGGGTGTCGGTCTCGCAAGCTAGTTGAATCGTCCAGGCGCGCAGCAGGGGATCCTCGTCACTGAGTAGCTCAATCGCTTCGTCCGAGGTGATCTCGGAGATTCCATGCGCTGTCCATAGATATCGCAGACGCTGAGTTGTATCCCTGGTTTGTTTGATGGCGGCGAATAATTTTTCACGCACTGCTGTCAGTGGCACGCCCGCGGCGGCCCGCTCCATCAACACCCGTCGCGCCGTTTCATAATGCCACGCGTTGGGGTGTTCGAGCAGGGCGAACAAGGCTTCATCACTGGCTTCGGCCAAATTTACATTTCGCTCGGCCAGTTCGCCAAATCGAACGCGATACATGCGCCCGTTGGTGCGGTCCCAAATTTCGGGAGTCGTGCGATGGCAGGCATTTTTGTCGTACCAGTCGATCAAGTAGACGGCTCCGTCAGGTCCTGATTGAATTTCCAATCCGCGGAACCAGGGATCATTGGCGAACATCACATCACGACCGTGCGAAGCGATAAAGCCCGTACCGTCCGCTCGTAGAAGATCGACGTTCATGCGGTTGCCATGCAAGTTATGCATCAACAACGCGCCGCGATAACTGACAGGCCAGTTGTCGCCTTGATAGATCAAAGCACCGCAGTGCGCATGCCCTCCGCCAGCCGCGCTGGTCGCGTCATCTTCGACGGGTTCGTTGCGCCCCCACCAGGCATGGTCGCCGATGTTGCCCGCATAGTGTGCGTGGTCGGCAATTGTTTTGATATCCTCGAACGTATAAGGATCAAAATGCTGACCCGCCTGACGCTGATAACGTCCACCTTGGATCATATGATATGCATGCGGAATCACGCAGGCTGTGATAAAGGCTTGTCCATGTTGATCAAACGTGACACCCCAGGGATTGCTCGTGCCGTGGGCGAAGACCTCAAAACTATGGCGAACGGGATGGTAGCGCCAAACCCCCGCATTCATGGCTGTGCGATTGGCCGCGTCACTGCCGGGAACACCGATTTGGCTGTGTGTGAAGACGCCCTGGCAACCATATAGCCAACCATCGGGCCCCCAGCGGAACGCGTTGAGGGTTTCATGGGTGTCTTGATATCCAAAACCATCTAACAACACCTGAGGTTCTGAGTCGGGTTGATCATCACCATCGGCGTCGGGAATGAACAGCAGCTTAGGAGCCGCACCCACCCAAACGCCACCAAAACCAACCTCCAAGCCGCTGACTAGATTCAAGCCTTCAATAAAGGTTTTCTTTGAATCGTAACGGCCATCGCCCGTGGTGTCCTCGAAAATTCGAATGACATCTTTTCCCTGGCCTTCGGCAGCTCTGTTGGGATAGGTGTGTGCTTCTGCGACCCAAATCCGACCGCGACTGTCAAAGGCGAACGCGATCGGTTGATGGAGGTCGGGTTCGCCGGCGACAAGGTCGACGGAAAAACCTTCGGGAACGGTGAACTGCCGAGCGGCTGCGGCTGGTTCTAATCCGCTGGTGGGGCGTCGCGCGGCGGGGAGCGGCCGAGCGGCTTGATCGGCTGACACCGGTTGCAGGCGAGCGGCCAATTGGGCATCGACCGTGGTGCGGTCTTGGCGATGCACGAAGATGCCGCGTTTGTTGCAAGCCACCACGTCGAGCCAGCCATCGGCGTTTACATCCGAGACCAACACGTCGACTCCCACTCCCGATTTATCGCTGATCAAATGGGGTACAAAACGAGTCTCGCCATTGGCGTCTCGTTGACAGCGGAACCAGTAGATGACCGGTGCGGCGAGTGGTTCCACGTCACCGTGCGGGCCGTGCGCCCAGGGTCGCTTGCCAGTCACGATGTCCATCAAGCCATCGCCGTCGAGATCGGCAATGGTGACTGCGTGAGGCTGGGAAAAGACAACTCCAAAGGGTGAGTCGGCCGGCTTGGCACCGACGATCGTGTGTGGCTTGAAAGTAATCTGATCGCCTTCGCGAATTTGTTCATACCAGACGACTCCGTAACCGTGCGCTTGCAAGGCCGTGACAACGTCGTTCAAACCGTCGCCGTTAAAATCGTGAGCGAACATCTGCGACCCACCAGCCGCTGAAAATTGAAACGGATGATGCTTCCAAATCGGATCTCCGGCCAACGACTCGGGCTGCTCCCACCAACCATTCTTTTCCAACAGATCTTGGCGTCCGTCTCCGTTGACATCGCCGATCCCCAAGCCATGCGTGAATCGTCCCCCGGCGGGGCCTTGCGGAGATATTGCGTGAAAGCTCCATGGCTCAGTCGGTTTTCCAGGAATCGGCTTGGCATATCCGAAAGTCCCCCCGGTGCTGCAAATCAGCTCGCGTTTGCCGTCACCAGTGATGTCGGCGTACGTGGGCGATTCGTTATCGGTTTCGGCCAAGACTTCGTGCCGCAACCAAGGCTCGGCGGTGTCCTCCGGTTGCTGTAGCCAATACGAGGCGGCACCTGGGAAACCGATATGCAATACATCTAAGCGACCATCGTTATTGAGGTCGTCGGTGAACGAGAAAAAGTGAGGCGCGTAACCGTGTGGATTGACAGGCTGCCCCGCTTCGATTTGGTGCCGATTGGTAAAGTCGGGGCCGGCGAACCAGAAGGGGCCCGCAACGATATCTTGATGACCATCGTTGTCGATGTCCCCGGTGGCGACACCTTCGCTGAAGAAACGGTCGATGACTTGTTGATAGCCCCATTTCGTTTGCCAAGAATCATCTTCGGCAAAGAGAGTGTTGCCCAAGCAGTTGGCACCAACGAAAAAACAAATCGCGATTCGAAGAAACATAGAGGTGAGGCCCAATCGTCGGGACTGGAGTAGAGGCGTGGGGGAAGTCGCTGGGGACACTGCTCCTATTCTAAACGAATCAAGCCGCAGTTACGAAGTCGGCGGCAAGCGAACGAGAA
>CAZHTX010000006.1:18620-33202 GCA_964535475.1 uncultured Pirellulaceae bacterium | reverse complement strand
CCACGGTTCCGTTAGCCGCTTTGGCGCTAGCTACGGTTCCGTTAGCCGTTTTGGCGCTCGCCACGGTTCCGTTAGCCGTTTTGGTGCTCGCCACGGTTCCGTTAGCCGTTTTGGCGCTAGCCACGGTTCCCGCCGTTTTCCGATCCCGTTACATCCAACAGGAAACAATAAACCATGACATTGCGATTTGGGCCCCGCTCCCGTTTCCACCTTCCCGCAATCGTGTCGACGGGATTCGTCGTTGGCGTGCTCGCCATCAGCGGTTGCGAGCGCAAGCCCCCCGCGAGTGACACGAGTGACGCAAACGACGCGGCCGCATCATCGCAACCGCTGGCCGACGCGACCTTGGCGTCTGAGCATGGTGCGAGTTCACTGAGTACCTCCGTGGCAAGTGTCGAGGGGGAGTTCATCATTATGGCTTACAATGTGGAAAATTTATTCGATATCGACGGGGAGGCGGTATTCGAGGATTACTTGTCATCACAGTACGGAGCAGCTCATCTGCTCAAGAAAATCCAAGCGGTGACTCGCATTTTGGGAGAATTCCAAGCGGGTCGCGGTCCCGAGATCGTGTTGTTTCAAGAACTAGAATACGATCGTTCTCCCGCGGACCGCCCGCTGGACTATCAGCGTTTATTGGAACCTTATCAACAGCTGTCGATCGAGGAGATGCTGAGCGGTGAAATCTCCGCGGATATCCAAGATTTGCCGGTGGAAGCTTTTCTGTTGAAATCGTTTCAAGATCAAGGCATGGGCCCTTACAACGTGGCGGTTGCCGATTTCCGCGACGATCCGACTGGCCGCACGGTCGCGCATGTCAACGCGACTTTTTCTCGGTTCCCCGTCGCCGAGTCTCGGACGCACCAATCGGCCGGTGCCCGGGGGACGTTGGAAGTGATCCATCAAGTTGGCGATCATCTCCTACACACTCTTAACTCTCACTGGAAATCTGGAGCCTCCAATCGAGAGTCCGAGCGGATCAGGAATAAGAACGCCCAAGCGGTGCGTGATCGTTTGACTGAAATTCTCAATGCTGATCCTTATGCCGACGTGGTGCTTGGTGGGGATTACAATTCGCACTACAACCAGTCGCAACGCTTTCCCAATTTCAAACCAACCGCCATCAATGATACGCTCGGCAGCCAGGGTGCTGAACTGGCTATTCGAGACATCGCTGGTCCTGATCTTTACAATCTCTGGTATGAGTTACCTCCAACGCGGCGGGGAAGCGATACATATCGCGGTCAATGGGGCACGCTGATGCAAATCATGATCACTCGTGGTTTATATGATTATCGTGGCGTTCAATACGTTGACAACAGCACACAGGTAGCGGCGTTTACGGGTGTTAACGCTCAGGTTGGCAGTGGTATGCCACTCCGCTGGACTTGGGTCAATGACACGGGAACTGGGTTTTCCGATCACCTGCCAATCTTTGCCAGATTTCGCCTCGCAGCAGCGAGTGACACGGACCAATTGATGGAACTGAGTCAACCGGGGCGAGCTACGGCAACGGCGGCGGAGTTGAACGGAATCTCCGTTGAATTCAGTGGAGTTGCTTCAGCTTCGGTGCCGTCCACTGAGACGCTCGGAACGAGCGAGGAAATTCAAGATATTGACAACATCGGGCAAGTCTTTCTGGTGAAAGCCGTCGTCTCTGGAGAAAGACCGTTCGTGATCAAAGTACTCGGGGATGAATATAAGGTATGGGCTTTTGATCAAGATTTGCGGTTGAAAATTTACGATAAATTTCCCGTTGGTACGGAAATGGTTTTCTTGGGCGAACTCGGGCAACATGAGGGAATGTGGCAATTCATTGTCCGCGATTTGGCCTGGCTCAGCCCAGCATCGTGATAGTCTGCCCAGCATCGTGATAGACTGAAGCGCTTTGGGGCCAGGCGTCAAACCTGCGAATTTTGGCGGACGGGAAAAACTATGATAGGAGTGGATGATGCAACTGTCGCTATTGCGAAGAAATGCTGAGCTTGCCAACGCGGAGTTTCAGCGGAAAATACTGGAACGTCGCGGCGATGGGCAAGTGCCCTTGTTTAATGACGAGCTGCGGCGGCGGGGACTGTCCGAATTGCGTGCTGATCGACTCGAGGTATTACAAATCAACGTGGGCAAAGTTTGCAACCAGACTTGCACGCACTGCCATGTTGACGCTGGGCCCGATCGACGCGAGAGCATCACCCGTGAGATCGCCGAGCAGGTGATTCGGGTGATCGCTGAGAACAACATCGCAACGCTCGATATCACCGGCGGAGCTCCGGAAATGAACCCCCATTTTCGTTGGCTCGTCGAGCAAGCTAGGGCGTTGGGGCGTCGCGTGATCGACCGCTGTAATTTGACGATTCTCACCGCCAAAGGTTACCGCGACCTGCCGCGTTTTCTAGCTGATCATCAAGTCGAAATCGTCGCTTCCTTACCTTGCTATTTAGAAGACAACTGTGATAGCCAACGAGGCAGCGGTGTTTTTCAACGTTCCATTGAGGCCTTAAAGGAATTGAATGCCTTGGGCTACGGAGCGAGTGACTCGGGGTTAGTGTTAAACCTTGTGTACAACCCGATCGGCGCAAAGTTGCCTCCGGCGCAGGCCGAGTTGGCAGCGGCCTATCGACGCGAATTGGGTGAGCGCTACGGGATTGTATTTACCGCTTTGCACACCATCACTAATCTGCCGATCAGTCGCTTCTTGGATGATTTGTTGCGCGAAGAGCAATTTGAGTCGTACATGCGGATATTGGTGGAGGCTTTCAATCCGCTGACTGTCGGAGATGTGATGTGTCGTTCCATGATTTCGGTTGACTGGGAGGGCCGTTTGTTCGATTGCGATTTCAATCAAATGCTGAATATCGAACTTGATGGTCAGGCACCTCAACACATCAATGACTTTAACCTCGACGACTTGCGGAAGCGTCGGATCACCACTGGGAGGCACTGCTTTGGCTGCACGGCCGGAGCTGGCTCGAGTTGCCAAGGCGCACTGGTCAGCCTCGACTCGTGATCACCTCGCATTTTCTATTCAGGCTCCGCGCGCTGTTTCGTCTTGCGAAGTTACTGGATACCGCACCGCTTCAACCTTAAACGGCCGCCGTGATAAATCGTTTGCAGGCCGTCATATATCGGTTTCGGAATCACCTTCATCCGCCAAGGCAGCTCATTCGATCCTTGCTGGTAGACTCGGGTCTCAATTTCCGCCGAAAATCGTTCCGCTAGGGACTCGACAAACCGGTCATACCGCTCACGCGTAGGATGACTGTGATGCGGTGAGAAACAGACCGATATGCCGCTCAACGGTGCATCAAGATGCTTGGCGAGAAACGCCTCGACACGACTCTCGATTTCGTCTTCTGGCAAAGAACTGTCCGCGAAAGTATCCCAGTCGATGTCGAGAAAATCACCTTCGGAGACTCCCTGCCAATCCTGCATCTCAAGCTCCTCGTAACGCAACGGAAGCGGTGCTTGGTTTTGCAGTTGTCGTCGGTGAAGGTAGGCCGTCAAGTCGCTCGTGTACTTCACGGTATGCACATCGTACAAGCGGCCACCGGGCGTGCCATGAATCCAGCTAACCCCGGCCACAATTCCTTCGAAGACGGCATAACGCAAAAAGTTGCCTTCATCCAAGGTTTGGCGAACTTCAGAAATTTTCCAACCGACTTGGCGATCGATGTCAACAAGCAAACCTCGCATGTCGCAATGAAAATCGACATGCACCACATGTAAGTTTCGCAGCCCCAATTCACGCCACAGATGAATCAGCTGATCGTGTTGGTCGATTTTGTAAATCTTCATCAAACCATGCCCCCAAGGTTTTAGCCGCGCCACTATAAGCCGAGAGCCACGTTCTCCAAAGTTAAATCGCAGCGACTTTGCGAATTGCGCATTCTTGAGCAGCCAACGAGAGTTAGCGCGAGCCCACAGAGGGGGCTTGAAGAATTTCCAGCCCAAAAACGAAAAAACGGCTGGAGAGATGCGCTAGCACATCCCTCCAGCCGTCCCGATTCTAGGATCCGTAAAGTCCACGCGGATCGAACGCTTCAAGTCCCCACACGAAGCGAACGGCGCGTTTCCCGGATGGTTGTGCCGGAGTGATGACTAATCCCTCCTACCGGCAAAGTAGGAAATCGGCAGACAACCGTCAATGATCTACACGAAACCTCTGCAAACCGAACCAGCGGCGTTAAGGTGTTCCGATTGTTCCGGCTGGTGAGATCAAGCCGTTTGTCAAAGAATCATTCACCCGCTTGGTTACCGCTTGATGTTGGCAGGCTTGCTGCCGGCAAAGCGCAAAGCGTGTTGCCGATCCGCAGCACCAGCTGGCCGTTGGCAAATGCGGGCGTGGCTTGAACAGCGTCGCCCAGCGAAAACGAGGCCAGCCGTTCATATTCGGTGGCAGCCCGCAGGACAGTCGCTTTACCCTTCAGGCTGATCAGCAGCAACTTGTCACCCACCACGATTGGGGAAGCCCCATAGTTGCCACCAACGCGTTGACTCCAGTGAACTTTGCCCGTTTCCGCATCCGCGCAGGTTGCGAAACCGCGATCATCAACCATAAAAAGTAGTTTTCCGACGACTGCCGGAGTGGGAACGTAGGGCGCGTTGCGCTCCATGCGATAAACCTCCTCGGCTTGAGTCCGCTGAGTCTTCGAATTTGGCGGTCGCACAGCGACGAGGTGATTTCCACCGCCACCCGACCCGGCGGAGCCAATCAACACATCACCAACCAGCAGCGGGGAACTGACGCAACGAGCGGAGAACACCGGTAAATCCCACAGTAATTTTCCATCCTCGGCATTTAACGCAAAGATTCCGTTACCCGTGTTCGCACCCACGATTTGCGGACGCTGGTTTTCGTCCAGCCGTAGAATCGGAACTCCGTAGCAAGCTCGAGTCGCTTTTAAACGGGTTTGCCAAATGGTCTCCCCAGTCTGCGGGTCGAGCGCCAGCATGCTACTGCCGCCCGGCTTTTGATCTGCTGGGAGTTGAGCGGATTGCTGGGAATTAAAGACAATTAATTTGCCATCCAGCACGACCGGAGAGCCGCCGAACCCGTGCTGACTTTGCCATGTTCCCAAGTCGCGTTCCCAGCGAACATCCCCGCCGTGATCGAGACACACCACGGTGACTTGGTCTGGATCAGCCCAGTTGAGAAAAATTCCCGTGGCGTCGACATAGGGCGTGGAACTGGCAAACGTGTTGCGGGAATGGAGATGGTGGGGTAGCAAAGGAAAGTTTTTCTGCCATTGAATCATGCCGCTGTTGGCATCGATTGCCAAGACGCTGCGATGCTGAGCTGCCGGGTCGGCACTGAGCAAATAAATCATCCCGTTGTAAATTGCCGGAGAGCCGACCCCCGCCCCAGGCAGGGTTAGCTGCCATTGGTAGTCGTCGCTGGCCCATTGGTCGGGCAGTGAGCCTTGGGGGGCAAAACCTGTCGCATTAGGCCCTCGAAATTGAGGCCAATTTTCAGCCCCGCCAAGCGTCGCAAGCGGGAGCAAAAACACTCCGAAAAAGGCTAAGCAAACACTTGAGAGAAAACGTTGTTTTATCACCTGAGCACCAATTGACTGCGAAGACAGAACGGATAATCGTCACAAATCATACACCAAGTGAGCGGACGTTGCCGGCTGGCGGGGAGCGAGCGAGAAAGCAGGTAAGAAACGGAAAAAATGCGGGGTTGCGTGCTAGGTTCAGGAGGTTCCATGTTCTTTCCTCCCCGAAGATTGCTCGGCCATGTCTCGCACCTACCAGTTATCGATTGTTAGTGAACCTGACGAAATCGAAACGCTGCGGCCTGGCTGGGATGCACTGGAGACTGCGAGTCCCTTTCGGAAGCCGTTTTGGCTGCTGAAGTGGTGGGATCATGTTCGCCCGGGGGGCATGCCTCAGATTCTCGTCGCTAAAGATGAAGCGGGGGAAGTTGTGGGTGTTTTGCCGCTCTACCGGCAAAAGCAAAGCTACGAGGGGAGCGTGCTGCGCTCGTTCGGTGACCACGGGGTTTGCAGCGATTACTTCTCGTTGGTGGGCAGAGTGCCTGATCGTCCGTCGCTGGCCTTGGCGTTTGCCAACTTTTTGGCCAGCCTTTGGCAAGACAGTCGTTGGGGTTGGGACCGAATCGAGCTTGATGGTGTCGCGGAATCGGACGCTGCGATGCAAACCTTTGTCAGTGAATTGAATAACCGGGGAGCCGTTTCCCACGCCTCGTCGCGAATGAGTTTTTGGCGGCTCGATACGGATCGTAGCTGGGAGGAATGGCTGGGCGAGTTCGGCGGCAGCAACCGTCGTCGCCTGCGGGCACGTCTCAAGCAGTTAGAGACGCTACCGCGGATCGCTCACTCGAGCCCAAATTCAGAGGAGGACGTACAGCGTCTGACGCAGGTTGTGATCGACTTACACCAAGCCCGCTGGAATGCCAGCGGTAGCCCCGGATCGTTCGCGGCACCGGCGACGGTCGAGTTCATCCACGCCGCCAACCAACTGGCTTACGCCGCTGGACAATTGCACTTGTCGGTATTGATGTTAGACGGGATCGCCGCGGCTGGTGAGTTGGGCTACGTGGGGGAGGATGATTGTCTTTACCTTTATTGCGTAGGCCGTAACCCGGCGATGGAAGCGCTAGAAGTCGGGTACTTGCAAACCGTCTACACGCAACATCGAGCCTTTGCGAGCCATATAAAAGCGATTGACTATCTGCGAGGCGACGAGGCCTACAAACAACGCGCCCACAGTCAACCGAACGCTTGCTTGCAGTTGCGAATCGCGTCGCCCGGTTGGTCGGCTCGCTTATTTCACAAAATGTGGCTCACTCAATTTGAGCTGACTCAATTTTTACGACGTCGCACCGGCAGGCAACCGTTGCGAACTTCGGCCGCTTTTTCGCATCAGGTATCGGCTTGACGCGAGAGTGCAACGATCGTTCGCTCCGCCTTTGAGGCGTTCGTTTTCGCGGCTTCACGACGCAGCCGCGCCATCACAGACTCGACATCCGTCGGATCGCCACTGCGAACGACTTGCGCGACCCGCTGCTGAGTCAAGTGGGCCGCATCTCCGGGCTGACCGACAGCTTGCACGAGACCGCCCGAGTAGGCCATCATTAATTCGCCTCGTTCAAGGCGAAAATGTTGATTTCGTGGCTTGATGTCGATCTGCGCACCGATCGGGTCGTTCAGCTCGATCAAGGGGCGGAAACCATACGCGCTGGCGATCAGTCCGGAGATGCTGCCGGCCGTGGCAATCTCTCCATCACCGGTTGCTGGATCGATTTGGGCGTAGGTCATCGACACGATTTGGTCGCCGCTGTTAGTGCTCCACAGCGTGTCGCTGATGCGGCGAAGGAGTTGAGCCGGGTCATGCCGATAACCTGAGTGAGCTTGCCAAGCGGCTCGCGCGGTGGCGGCAATCATCGCCCCGTCGTAGCCCGTGGCATGCGCTTCCGCCAGCACAATCGCCAGCATGCCGTCGGGTAACACGTCCCAGTGAAACCAGCTACGCGAGAGAGCCAACGGAGTTTGCGTCCAACCCGTGACGTTCCAACCAGGGGCGAGCGGTTGGGGGAGCGGCTGTTGACGTTCTTGCCAAGCCGTCGCGGCGCGGAGTGGACGTATCGCTTTAGTCGCCTGATTCGCTCGTCGACAGTAAGTGTCGGCGGTCAATTCATGGGCGATTAACGGCGCGACCAAGCGGAGCGCCGATTTTTCCGCTTCTTCAAACGTTTGCCCCAGTTCTCCCCAAAACCATAACGTCCCGACCGGCGTGTCTCCCACGTTCACGGCCAGACATAGTGCCGAACCAAACCGTTCCTCCGCAACGAACTCGTTACCATCATCATTGCAGTCTACTTCCACGACGCTGCCGACGAGCGCTTCCAGATCAGCCAAGGAACCTCGTAGCTGTCGCGGCGGGTCGGTCAGCCTGGCCGGATCGAGCCCCGTGCAAGCTCTCAACTTCAGCAGGCTGGTGGTTTCATCCAACATGTAGAGTCCAGCGGCACGACACCGAATTGCTTTCGTGGCTGTCGTTAAAATGGTCTCAAGTTTGTCAGCCAACTGCCCAGCATCATGCGGCTGGTGGGCCGGATCGGGAGTAACCGGAGTCACCTCGGTGACAGCCAGCTTGGCTTCCTGCTGTCGCAGCAGCGTCTCGGCGCCGCGAAGTCTGGCCGTTAACTCACAAGCGACTGTTGCCAAACGAACCGCTGCGGCCTGCGATACCGCGGGCACATCCATTAAATCCTCGGCACTCATCACTCCGTCACCGATCACGGCCGAGCGCAGCTGAACGGCACCGCCACGAGGGCGAGGCTGCATCATCCAGCCGGTCGTTTCAGTAAAAGCTTGCCAAAACGCCTCACCGGGATCCTCGTCAGGGCGTGCCCCGCGAGTCCGGGTGTCCAACGTCTCAGCAGAATGTAATCGCAAATAACTGGGGATCTGACGCGTCACAGAGAAAGCCTCGGACCTGATCCGCATGACCGCTGGTGAAATAAACTACCGAGCGAACTGCGTTGGATGGGAAATGTCCGTCCGTGAGTGTGAGAAAGCCGCACGCCGATCCATGCCTGCGACTTCTATTGAGAGTAGCTATCGACACCAGCAAAGCTTGGCCAAACGTGAAACTTCACTTAACCCGGCAACTTTTGTCAGCCGGCAAGCGTGATTCACATAATTGGCATCTCCACTACGACAAGCCCTTCCACTACGACTTGTCTGTTCAACCGCTCGCTAGACGCGTACCGCTTTGGCGCGTGCTGGTGGGGCAAGTGATTCCGATTAGAATGGTCTTTCTACTTCTGTTGCCATCTTCCCCGTATATTTTTTTGCCTGTTTCCCGTTCCATTAGGTTACCGACGATGCTCCGTCCGCTCGCGTTTATCGTTCCCAGCATTGCGATGTTCACTTTTGGGGTGCTGGGGCTGACATCGCCGAGTGTGGGAGCAGTCGCCGCCGCGGAAAGTGGCGATCAAGCAATACCATCGATTGACCTGTTCACTGTCGGTATGCAGCGTCGCGGCGGGATGTGGCCAATTTATTGGGATGCCAAGGAGGGCAAAGTTTATCTGGAGCTGGATAACTTGGGGCAGGATTTCCTCTTTCTCACTGCCCTGAACAGCGGATTGGGCAGCAACCCGGTGGGGCTTGACCGGGGGCAACTGGGAGACTCCATCATCTGTCGTTGGCGGCGGATTGGTCCGCGTATTTACTTAGAGCAGCAGAACACGAAGTTTCGCGCCGATGATGGCTCGGACGCGGAACGGCGTGCGGTGCGAGAATCGTTTGCCCCTTCCATTCTCTGGTCAGGCGAAGTGGCTGCGGAGGGTCAGTCTCACACATTACTTGTCGATGTGACGAGTTTAGTTGTTTCGGACCGGCATGGAATTAAAGCCGCCTTACGCCGTGCCGATCAAGGTGATTTTGGCTTGGATCGCGATCGCAGTTTTCCAATGCCCGAACTGCTGGAAGCTTTTCCAGATAATGTCGAGCTGCATGCCCAGTTGACCTTTACCAACGAGCGGCCGGGACGAGAAGCAAGGGCGGTGGCGGCTGCTGGCGAGTCCTTGACGATCGGCCAACGCATTAGTTTGATTCATCTGCCCGAGCCGGGATATCGACCACGCCAGTTTGATCCTCGGGTAGGTGCTTTCGCGGTTGGTTATGCCGACTATGCAGCTCCGTTGGATCGTTCCATTTTTCGCCGCTTGATGACACGACATCGACTCGAGCTGGACGAACAGGGACAAGTGATTAAGCCGATCGTGTACTACGTCGATGCGGCCGCCCCCGAACCGATTCGCGGCGCGTTGCTGGAAGGCGCGTCATGGTGGAGCGAGGCTTTTGAAAAGGCTGGGTTTCCAGGTGGATTTCGCGTCGAGGTGGCACCACCCGAGATGGATCCGCTCGATCTGCGTTTTAACTTTATCCAGTGGGTGCATCGGCAAACACGTGGTTGGTCTTATGGTTCCAGCGTGATTGATCCGCGGACGGGTGAAATCCTAAAAGGGCATGTGTCCCTCGGTTCGCTGCGAGTTCGGCAAGATCGATTGTTGATCGAGAACGTGGCGCAAACGGCTGCGCCCAACGCCGCTGCGACCACTTGCGGAATGCAAATTCCGCACAGCCATGCCACAATTTCCGAGTGGGGTTCGCCAGCAACGGCGATCGAAGTTTCATTGGCTCGCATTCGGCAGTTAGCGGCTCACGAAGTCGGGCACACTTTGGGGATCGCCCATAACTTTGCCGCCAGTACTTACGGCGACCGGGCTTCGGTCATGGATTACCCGGCGCCACGACTACGGCTCGCCGAGGATGGCACGATTGACACCAGCGATGCCTATGGCGTGGGAATGGGAAGTTGGGACAACTTTACGGTGCGTTGTTTATATGGTGACTTGGGCGACGCTGACGAAGAAACCCAAAACTTAAACACGCTAGTTCAACAATCGATTGCGGATGGTTTATTATACATCAGCGATTCCGATGCCCGCCCGGCCGGGGGAGCTCATCCCCAAGCACACCTTTGGGATAATGGCGAAGATACCGTCGCCGAGTTGGCAGAGACGTTGGCGGTTCGTCGTGCCGCGCTCGATCGCTTTGGCCCCGACGTGTTGTTAACGGGAGAGTCCTCGGGTGAGTTGCAACGCGCGTTCGCGCCGCTCTACCTGCATCATCGCTATCAGACCGAAGCGGTTGTCAAACTGATCGGTGGCGTCGACTATGCTTACAGTTTGCCCGGAGATGCCAACGCATCGGCGACTCCGGTGGCGGTCGCGGAACAGCAACGAGCTGTGCAGGGGCTGCTGCAAACGATGACGCCGGAAACGCTAATGGTTCCTGCAAAGCTTATCAAAATCCTCGTCCCCAGCTCTCAGCAAACAGCCTGGAATGTCGAGCAACAAACTGGTTTTACCTCACCCATTTTTGATCCGCTAGCCAGCGTGGAGACGGCAACGAAATTCACAGCGGCATTGTTACTGCACCCAGCTCGAGCCGCGAGGCTCAAGTCGCAAAAGATGAATAACGGCGATCACCCTGGTTTCATGTTGATACTGTCACCATTGATTGAACATGCTTATGATCAGTTGAGCAATCAAGCGACCGATGCCGGCGGTGCAACCGCACGGCGGATTGGTACCGTCATCGCAAGTGAATTGATCGCACTGGCTGAGAACGAACAAGCTCGCGAGGACGTGCGAGCCGAAGTTCGTTATCAGCTGGTAGCGTTAGAGGAACGTTTGCAAGTCTGGCAAACGGAGAATCCGGACTCGCCAGCATCGGCTGAAGTGAGTTGGGTGGCTAATCGTCTGTCGCGGTTTTTATCGCGTCCCGATTTACCGGTGGGAGGTACCGCAACACAGGCGGCCCCCCCCGGCAGCCCCATCGGTGCTGAGCAAATGCGTTAGGCGAGTGGAGTGTAGAGCTGCTGTCCTCATTGTAGAACTGCTGTCCCCATTGTAGAACCGCTGTCCCCATTGTAGAACTGCTGTCCCCAGCTGTTTGCGTTGCGGCAAGCGATTGGGACAATCGCTCTACAATGAGCGTTGCGGCAAGCGATTGGGACAATCGCTTTACAATGTGCGAATATTGTAGAACCGCTGTCCTCAGCTGTTTGCGAATGCTGCGCATTGTAGAACCGCTGGCCTCAGCTGTTTGCGAATCCTGCAAGCGATTGGGACAATCGCTCTACAATGAGCGCTGCTGCAAGCGATTGGGGACAATCGCTCTACAATGGGAGAATCGCTTTACATTTTCGCCTACTCAGTCAGTAACTCATAGACAATGGTGACGCTGGCTGTGAGTTGTTGTTCGCCGCGGGCGATCGGCACCGACGATTCGGCAGCCATCGTTCGCATCATTTGGGGCCGTGGCGAGGGGCGATAACCGACTTCGCTGATCTGCAGCGGCTTACCAACTTTGCCCCCCACCGCTTCAGCAAACAGCTTGGCCCGGCGAGCTGCGTCCTTCACTGCGGCCTTACGCGCTTCGTCCTCGGCTCGTTGGGGCTCGGCCACATCGAATGAAATCCCCGAAATCGAGTTGGCTCCGCTGACAACGACTTCGTCGAGTAATTTCCCTAGGACGTCCAGATCCCTCACCTTTACGCGTACTTGATTGCTGACTCGATAGCCAACAATTTTGGGTTCAGTCGGTTCATTGTTGCGAGGGCGATCGCGTTGGTACTGGGGGGAAATGCTGAAGTTTGTGGTTTGGATGTCGCGTTCTTGGATGTCTCGTTGTTTGAGGGTCTTCAGCAGTTGCTCCATCGCTCGGTTGTTTTCCCGCATCGCCTCGCCCGCTTGAGGAGCTTGCGTTTGCACCCCCACGTTCACGTAGGCCGTATCAGGCACTTGTTGGGCTTCACCCTGTCCGCTGACGGTAATTGTGGGTCGTGATTCGATCGGAACTTCCTCGGCCGAAAGGGGAGTAGAAGTGGTGGAAAGTAGCGCGGTGATGACTATCGCGGTCGGCAACCAGTAAGTGAACTTGCGACCAGTCAAGGAGTTAAGCAACAACATGGAGAGTGTCCTTACGAAGATGAGGAACGAGGGGGAAATGGGGTGAGTTGGCCAACTAGCCAACGGAACTTACCCGGTCGATTGAGCAGACGCAGAAACTCAACTGCGAGTTCCAAGCCAATTTCTTCAAGACGCCTGTCCGACCTTGCCGATTATATCGATCGTGATGGCTTGGAGCCTATCCGAAAATCGTTAGCCGTTTTGACGCTGGGCGTGCATTAGGCGAACGGTTTCCGGAAAGTGCTTTCGTGGAGTTCCGCACAGCCTTCGCGAATTTTTAAATTTCAAAGTACTGAGGAGATAGGATATGGGGCGCCACCACCGTTTGTGGGCGATCACGGCACTTGCGATCGCTGGTACGTTAGCGAGCAATGCGTGGGGGCAACGTCCGGTCGTTCCCGGTACGGGAACCGTTTTGACTGGAGTCGGCGACGACTTCGAAGATCCGAACTGGAGCTATGTACCCAACAATCCAAAGAGCACCGAAGACATCGACGAGAACCAACGCTCTCCAATGGGCCGTTCGACCAATGGTCGTTGGTACGAAGGGGTAAAACGGGGGCATCCCGACGTGGTCCAGCGAGTGCCAACTCCCGCCGGTGGCTTGCCGGGTAGCGAGGGAGCACTGCTGATGCGTTCGAAATTTACCGGGATCCCCGGTCAGCCCAGCGGTACGATGCATCAAGACGATTTCATCTGCAATGTACAGTATCGGATGAAGCGGAAGATCAGTGTTGCCGAGGTCCCCAGCGTTGTCACTCGCGTTTATTTGCCGCCGGTCGCCGAGTGGGAGCTTCGAAACGGGCCTCATTTTGGGTTTCGCTTGGCACTTGAGACGACGGCGCTGGTGGAGAAGAAAGGCTTCTTGGGACTGAAGCGTAGCGAGATCGATGACGAAGTTTACTGGCCGGGCATGTTCATCGAATTCAAAAGCAAGAAACTGACGAAGGGCGAGCACGATTACGCTTCGATTCGGATTCGTGGCAATAAGCGGGGAGGCGACTTCAACGGCCCACAGATCACGACCACAGGCTGGTGGACCATGGGCATGTCCGTGACGCCAGATGGGATGGTGCACTATTATGCGTCGCCCGGCGTGGATGATTTAACCGAAGAGGACTATATCACCAGTCAATACCCTTACAGCTATCGTGCCGAGCGATTCCGGACGTTCTTCTATAACGTCTGCAGTGCCGACGACGGACGACGCTGGAGCACCAACTGGATTGTCGATGATCCACAAGTCTTTTTGGCACGGCCGCAACGGTGAGCCGGTACGTAATGTGCAACCGTTTGTGCTGCTCATGAGAATTCACGACCACTCAGCCTGATCCACTCAGCCTGAGCAACTCCTCAAAACCTAGCTTCGAGTTGACCGGCATGTCCGTTGAAGAATCAGTGGTGTTTCGAGCCGACCGCTACGATGTGCGTCGCGTCTCCTACCTGACGGGCGATGGACAACAACATCAGCGTGATATCATCAGGCACCCGGGAGCGGTCGTGTTGTTGCCGATCACCGACGATGGTCGCGTGGTGATGATTCGCAACTTTCGAGTCAGCGTGGATCGGATGTTGTTGGAAGTGCCTGCTGGAACGATGGAACCGGGTGAGGCACCTGAGGTAACCGCAGCCCGGGAGTTGATTGAGGAGACTGGGTACCGCGCTGGAAAACTGGAACCGCTGCGTACGTTCTATGCATCACCCGGTTTTTGCGACGAAGCAATGCATTTGTTCCTGGCCACAGGATTGGTTGCAGGCACACCGGAGCGAGAGGAGTACGAGGTCATTGAAAATCAATTAGTTCGGCTTGAGGAAGTTAAGCGGTTGATTGTTGACGGCACCATTCAGGACGGCAAGACGTTAGTTGCCTTGATGGACTATTTGTACGTGCGGCAGGCTTGAAAGCGACGTGTCGCGTCCGCCAAGCACCGCCCGCCTGGTTGTTGGATAAACTGCCGGCCCACTCGCAAGTTTGTCCACGATTCGTGGCTATTCCGTGCGGGCTGATTTTGCGTCAGCTCTGGCAAATCAAGCTCTGGCAAATCAAGCTCTGTTGGGCCGTAAAGCCAGT
>CAZHTX010000006.1:0-18520 GCA_964535475.1 uncultured Pirellulaceae bacterium | reverse complement strand
AGCTCTGGCAAATCAAGCTCTGGCAAATCAAGCTCTGTTGGGCCGTAAAGCCAGTTGAGAAAGCGCCTTAAAAACAGGCGAACTCTACAGCTTGTTCGATAGCAGCTTGTTCGATAGCAGCTTGTTCGATAGCAGCTTGTTCGATACCGCATTGCTTTACCTCCCAGGGGATACTGTTCATCGCATGAACTCTTATCTCCAGAAGCGTAAGTGAAGCAGATTTGTGACAACGAACTATGTACCGCCGCTAATTAATACCATTCCTGGGTAGTCGGTTTGATGACAATCTCAGGTACGTTGGCCCGGGGTGGGAGCTGGCAGATGGCCACCACCATGGCAGCGATGTCTTCTGGCTGGAGGATTCCCGCTCGATGTTCTTCACTGACCGGAACCGGGCGGCGATCGAGGATTGGTGTATTGACTTCTCCGGGGTAAATATTGGTGACGCGCACACCTTCCTCACGAACTTCGTTGCTGATCGTGGTCCCCAAGGCGGTCATGGCAAATTTTGAGGCAGCGTAGACCACGCCCCCCAAGGCGAATGCGCGTTTACCAGCGACTGAGGAAATGTTGATCACCAGTCCATCGTTGCGGGCTCGCATCGCCGGCAAGACTCGATGGATACAGCGGTAGGCGCCGGTGGCGTTGATTCGCATCACCTGGTCCCATTGTTCAGGCTCCATGGCGGCCATCGTTCGATTCACGATGTTGATTCCAGCGCTGTTGACCAGGATGTCGATTGCTCCCAACGTTTGCTCCGCCCAATCAAAATATTGATCGATGCTGTTATTGTCGGCCACGTCAAGTTGATGCGTAACAATTGGGTGTGCCGCTTGGTCGGCTTGCTTGACGGTCTCTGCCAGCGTTTCGGTGCGACGGCCACCGATGGCAACTCGACAGCCGGCTGCCGCCAAGCCGAGCGCGATGCCGGCACCGATTCCGCTGCCACCTCCGGTAACGACAGCCGATTTTCCCTGCAAATTCATGCCTATGACTCGCTAATTCGATGAGTAAAGTGGTGATGGAGTTGTTTTTGCATGGCAACCTATGCAATCTGGTGAAACGTGTACAGCCGCCCGGTTGTTGCCTTCGACTTGGCCAGCACCGATACTAGTGAGTCGGGGACCGCCACTCGCTTGGCGGAACCGCATTGCGTTTCGAATTTCCAGCGACTGACTTATTATTGCTAGCATGCCGCAGACGGCCCCCCTGGACACCACGACCGAGGTCGTCACCCCCGAAAACATTGGGTTCAAGCACCTGCTTGCCGGCCCTTTTCGGCGACTGCCGGCCTATTTGTTGGACTTTGCCATCAGCACTGGTGGTTTCTTGTTAGTCGTGTTTTTCATTATCGTGGTTGGTGGGTTTTTGGGAATTACCCTGGGCAACACGATTTTTCCCGCCTTTGCCGCAGCTGGGATGCTGGTCACCTACTTTGCCATCAGCTGGTTTTACGGGGTTTACTTTGAGACTTACTTCAACGGCCGCACGCCCGGCAAGTGGGCGATGGGTCTGCGAGTGATTAGCGCCGACGGGCACCCGATTCACGGCAAGCAAGCTTTGCTGCGAAATTTGCTTCGGGTGGCCGATTTGGGCCCGGGAACAACGCTGGCGGCGCTCGATGCCGACAATCCCGTGTTCGCCGTGCTGCCGATCTCGACCGGCGTGATCGGTTTGACGGTGATGCTCTGCTCCCGTCGGCTGCAGCGGCTGGGTGATTTGGCTGCGGGAACGATTGTCGTCATCGACGAGCGGAATTGGGCTTTGCCGGTGGCCCGGGTGGACGATGAGCGGGTGCCCGCCTTGGCCAGTTTTATCCCGGCGGATTATCGCGTCTCGGCCAGCATGGCCAAGGCTTTGGCCGGTTACACCGAACGGCGTGCCTTCCTTTCCAAAGGCCGGCGTAATGAAATCGCCAAACACCTCGCGGAACCGTTGATCGAACGGTTCGAATTTCGCCCCGACATCGATCCCGATTTATTACTCTACGCAATGTACTACCGAACGTTCTTGGCCGATCAACAACAGGAACCGGTGGCCCTCGGACCGTTGGCCGGCTTCAGTCCGCTGCTCAAAGATATCGATGCGCAATTACCACTTTCCCCGCAGCAGGTTCCAGCATGAACGTGGCCAAATTACTCGAGCAGCGTCGGCAACAGTGGACGGAACTGGAAATGCTCTGCGGGCAATTGGAAGTTCGCGGCCGGACCAGTCGCCGCACGCCGGGGAGCATCAGTCGATTTGCCACCCTCTATCGTTCCGCTTGCGCCGATTTGGCCCTCGCCAACGCTTACCAGCTGCCGCCGGCAACAATCGCATTTCTGCATCGTCTCGTCGGACGCGCGCACAACCAACTTTACCGCAGCACCAGCCAGGGCGTCTCGTCTTGGGTTGATATGGTGCTTCATCAATCTCCCAAAGCGATTTTTAACGATATCTGTGTGCGAATTGCCGCCTTGGTGTTCTTTGGGCTGTTTACCCTTTCCATGATCTTAGCCAGTAACGAAAGTTTATTTCCCGGTTATGCGGAGCGCGTTTTGGGAGGACAGCAAATCTCCAGCATGGAGGACAGTTTTGAGCAACCCTTAAGCGCTTCCACAGAACATTATATCATGATGAGTGGCTTTTACATTCAACATAACACCTCGATTGGTTTGCAATGTTTTGCTTGGGGCATCTTATTAGTACCCTGTCTAATCATTACCAGTTTTAACGCGGTGGTGTTGGGCGCATCATTTGGATATATGGCTCGCGAGGGGAGTATCGGGGGCGATAACTTCTTCCAGTTTGTCACCGCTCACGGTCCTTTTGAGTTAACGGCAATCGCTCTTTCCGCCGGCGCCGGGCTGCGGCTTGGTGTCGGCTTGTTTGCCACCGGGGGCTTGCGCCGCACCGACTCATTACAGAAAAACGCCATCCGCGCCTTACCGATCATTGCGGCAGCGGTCGTCTTGTTTGTGCTGGCCGCGTTTACGGAGGGCTTTATTTCTCCCAGCCCGTTGCCATACCCGCTGAAAGCCGGCTGGGCAATTTTCTCCAGCGGTTTGATGATGTTTTACTTCGTTGTGTTGGGCTTCCCACGCGGAGGTCCTGATGCAACTTGATCGCACCCACGTCGCCATCCGCTCGCGCACTTTTTCCGAGATCGGCGATTTGGCATTCATGCTAATTCGCCAATACCCGCAAGCCATCTTAGTCGGCCTCAGCGTCGGCGTGCTCCCCTGGTTAGTCGCCGATACGCTGTTGCTCGGTTGGCTGCCCTGGTCAGAGACGGCGACTGTTGCGTATGACGAAGAGACGCTGGTCAGTCGGTATCGTTATGCGTTTTTAACCGCAACGTTAATCTTTCTGCAGGCTCCCTTAGCCGGGATTCTGACAACTTATTACATCGGCCAGGCGGTCTTTGAGGAGCGGCCGACTTGGCGGAACGTCTTTCGTGAAACGAGCCGCATCGCGCCACGACTCTTGTGGAGTTTGGGAGTTTTTCGTGGTGCGATCCCAGCCATGTTTGTCGTGGGGCTCGCTTGGAGTGAGATTATCTCGGCCGGCGCGGAGACATTTTGGCTGGTCTTAATCCTCATCTGGGCCATGGCCGTGCGCAGCTTTCGCCCCTTTTTGCCTGAGATTTTAGTGCTGGAACGCTGCCCACTGCGGAAGGGAAAAGCAGATCAAATCACGGCTCGGCGTCGTTCCAGCCTGCTGCATTCACCAATCGGCGGAGACTTGTTGGGCCGATTCATGCTGGGCGGCGTCTTGTTTGTCTTGCTGGCGTGTGCATTGTTTTTCTCCGCCATGTGGGCCAATCAACAGCTTTTTAACTCCGTCAGGTGGTCACTGGTAAACATGCTAGTCTTATTGCCAGTCAGTTTGTGGTTAACGGTCGGCCTGGCTACCGTGATCCGCTTCCTCTCCTACTTGGATAGCCGTATCCGCTTGGAAGGCTGGGAGGTGGAGTTAATGCTTCGCGCCGAGGCAATGCGACAATTTGGCGATCACACATCGCCTCCGAAAACAGCACCAGTCGCCGGAGGCACGTCCTCATGAAAATGCCATCATTATTGGCTGGTTGTTTGTTGCTGTTGAGCCTGGCAAGCTACAACGTTAGCAGCGCCGCCGTACCGCAAGCCGCCGTACCGCAAGCCGCTGACGACTTGGTCACCGAGTCGCTAGATTCGATGGGCTCGTTGCCTTGGTACGATCGCGAGTCAGGACAGGTCAACCCGGTAGACGTCGCACCGCGGCTGGACGATTCGGTAAACCGTGACAGCCGTTGGGTGCCAAAGCCCCAAAAGGCAAAGAAAGCCTCACGCTCGTCAAACAATTTCACTCCTGGTAATACTGGGAATACTGGACCAGCTAGCTATCCGTTGTTTCTGCAATGGATATTCGCGAATTTCTCGACCATCATAGGTTGGCTTCTGTTTGCTATCTCATTAGTCGCTTTGTTATCAACGCTGGTTTATCTCGTGATGAAGATGGAGCCAACTGAGGATATCAAAACAACCACTTCCTCCGTCAGGGATCAGGAACCGACAGCCGAAGAGCTGGCGAAGCTGGAGCACTTGCCGATCGAAGTCGCGACAAACCAGGGTAACTTGCTGCAAAGAGCCGATCAGCTGCGACAAACTGGTCGACTTGGCGATGCCATTATCTACCTGTTTAGCCAGCGACTCTTGCAACTTGATCGCTGCCATGCCATTCGTCTGAGCCGCGGCAAGACCAACCAACAGTACCTCCGCGAGTTGCGCGCTCGTCCAGATCTGCAAGGCGTACTGCAGCGTACCGTGGCGTCGTTCGAACGCAGTTTCTTCGGCGGCTATTCGCTGACACCCGAGGAATATGATCGGGTTCGCGACGAACAGGCCAGCTTTGATGCCTCCCTTGCCGCCAGCCGGGAAGCTGCCTGATGCGCACAGCGACCAAGCGACAAACACCGGCCGCCAACGTCTCCTCCGGACTGGCCTGTGTACTGACAATCGGCCTATCTTGCCTGAGCGGTTGCCAGCGACTGGAGACGGAGTACGGCCGCTCCCACGGGGTCAGCGGCCAACGGAGCATCGCTGGATTTGGCGTGATGCGAGAATACTTCCGGCGACAAGATTGGAACGATCGTACGGTCCCCCGAACGCTTGAACAACGTCGATGCGATCGTCTGGACTAGCAGTGTTAACCAGCCTCCCTCCAACGCAGCGACCCAGTGGTTCAACCAGTGGTTTGCTCGCGGTGACAAAACGCTGGTATACATCGTCCGTGACCACCAGATTGTTGATCGCTACTGGCATCAAGCCGCAAAACTGGCTGAGCCGGAGCAGCGTCTAGAATATCGCCGCCGCGCGGCCCGAGCGCGGATGGATAAACTCCAAGCCCTATTGGCACGCCCCGGCGTGATCACCAATGGTTGGTTTACCGCGGTCTCGCTGACGCCACCTATTCAAATTCAGACCACTGCCGGAACGGGGCAGCCGAACAATAACAGCCCGCAAAACGATGGACCGTGGGCTAGCAACGTGCCCCAATTGCCGAAAACGCTGGAACTGGAATTTAGCTTGCGAGCGTACGACGAACAGCAGGATAAAGCCGCCGCCGCAGCGGTGGTTCCCGCCCCCAATTTCTTACCTCCAACACCCACCGAAATTGTCGATTCCGAAGTCAACTTTACCAGCCTGTTGCAGACCAGCGGAGGAGAGACCGTTGTGGGAAAAGTGACTTCGCCAACTTGGCCCAACTCGCAAATCCTGGTGGTTGCCGCTGGTAGCTTACTGACCAACTATGGCCTGTTAGCTTCGGCTCCCCGCGAATTGCTGGTTCAACTCGAACAAGCCAGTCGACCATCCGCTGCCGCTGACGTCACGGCCCCCAAGGTCGGCTTTCTGTTCACCGATGAACTCGGTGCTCGAGTGAGCAGTTTGGACCCCGAGCAGATGGGCCCCAGCGGCATGGAGATGTTGACCACTTGGCCAATCAACGTCGTCTCCATCCATGCCTTAGTTTGTGGCCTGTTGGTGACATTGATGCTATTTCCCATTCTCGGTCGACCACAAAAAAAGCCATCGCCAACGACCACCGATTTTGCCGCGCACATCGATGCGGTCGCCGGGCTGATGGCGAAAACTCGCGGTGAACAATACGCTAAAGTACGCATCAGCGAATATTTTGTGCGCGTTCGGGGTGAGGACACGGGGCCTTGGGTGATCCCCGCCTCGCAATCGACCGCTGAGTTACCGGCGGTTGCACCAGCCAACTCACAGCAAGCAGCCCAACCACAGCAAGTAGCCAGTCAAGCGACTGATCAAACGGGTCAAAACGACTAGATGAGATAGACCGCGAGTTGCCGCGGCGGCGCGGCAGATATCAACAAGCAAATTGTGTTAACGCACTTAGAACCTATCCGAAACCCCAAAATAACCGCGGCTAGCGCCAAAGCGGCTAACGGTTTTCGGATAGGTTCTTAGCAACAGATCCTCAAGCCATCTCCTATCAGGAACGCAACGTTGTCGGATACGCAAACACAAACGCCAGCGGTCGCCGAGGTCGGTGAACTGTATCGGCGAATCAGTGAACAAATTGGGAAAATCTACGTCGGTCAAGAGGAGTTGGTGTTGGGAACACTGACGGCTCTCTTCAGCGGCGGGCACGTGTTGATCGAGTCGGTCCCCGGCTTGGGCAAAACGCTATTCGTTCGCTGCCTGGGGCGCGTGCTTGGTTGCCAATTCGGGCGGATTCAGTTTACGGCCGACTTGATGCCCTCGGACATTACCGGAGCACCCGTTTTTGACGTTCGGGATTCGACTTTTCAGTTCCGCCCGGGCCCGGTCTTTACGGAGCTGCTGCTGGCGGACGAAATCAACCGCTCTCCAGCCAAGACGCATGCGGCTTTGTTGGAAATCATGCAGGAGTATCGCGTCACGATTGATGGCACCAGTCATCAAGTCCCGCGACCATTTTTGGTGATGGCAACTCAAAATCCGCTGGAAAGCGAAGGGACTTACAATCTTCCCGAAGCCCAACTCGATCGCTTTATGTTTAAACTGCGGGTGGATTATCCCACCGTCCAGGAGGAAGCCGACATTCTCCGCATGCATTCCATGCAGCTTGATTTAAGTCATCGTTTGGAACAAGAAATCGAGGTGATCGCCAACCCCGAAGTCATCAACCGCGCGGTGGAGACTTGCGGCACCGTGCGGATTGAAGAAAGCCTGTTAGATTACATCAACCAATTGGTGCGGCTCACGCGAACGTGGCCAGCTTTTTACATTGGTGCATCCCCGCGAGCCGGGATCGCCTTGATGCAAGCTTCCCGCACGTTGGCCGCGTTTCGCGGACGCGACTTTGCGGTTCCCGATGACGTTGTTGAAATTATCCTGCCCGTGCTGCGCCACCGCGTGCAATTAACGGCGGAAGCGGAAGTGGAAGGTAAGAACGTTGATGAGGAATTGCTTACTCTGATTCGCTCCGTCGAAGTTCCTCGCAATTAGCCGTCGTGATCATGGGTGATTCTGAACCAATTTTTTGGCTGATCGCGGCACCTTGGTTGCTGTTGGTGGCTATTGCTCTACCGTTATTGTTGGCGGCTTGGCGAACGCGGACTTTTCCGTCACTGTCACTAGTTTGGCTGAGTGTGATCCCGATTGCGCTGGGATTCTTAGTGATCCGCTGGAGTGGCCTGCTCGCACCGTTGTTGCTCGTCGACGGGCTATTGGTGGTCATTGCGGTTGCCGACTTTATCTCTTTACCGCGTCATCGCCAGGTGCAAGAAGGCCTCAAGGCAGAGCGCAGCATTCCGCGGACGACTTCGATCAACGTTGCTAACCGCAGCGAGCTGACTCTGCTAAATCGTACTGGCCGCACCTTTCGCGGTCGCGTCGTCGATGACTCGCCGGAATCATTCGTGGCGACTCCCGCCGAACATATGTTGTATTTGCCGCCGCTGGCCAAAGTCTCCTTTGCTCGCAGCGTGACCGGTATGATGCGGGGTGCCTTTTATTTGAAAAACGTTTACGTGGAATCGCTCAGCGCGTTACGTTTGTGGCGGCGGCATTTTGTGTTGCCGCTGGAGAACCAAGTCAACGTTTATCCCGACATGCAGCAACTGTCTGAATACGCGTTGCTAGCCCGCACCGATCGGCTCAGTTTGATCGGCGTTCGCCGGACGCGTCAGATCGGTCAAGACAGCGATTTCGAGCGACTGCGCGACTATACGCCTGACGATAATTATCGGCACATCGATTGGCGAACCACGGCGCGGCGCAACAAGTTAACCGTTCGCCAGTTTCAATCGGACCAGAGCCAACGGGTGATTTTCCTGCTCGACTGCGGTCGCATGATGACCAATCAGCGGGACGGCCTATCACTGCTGGATCATTCGCTCAACGCGGCTTTGATGATGGGCTACGTAGCGTTATCAAAGGGCGATTCGGTGGGCATGCTTTGCTTTTCGGATGCCGTCCACGCTTACATCCCACCACGTGGCGGTCGCAACCAATTGAATCGTTTACTGCAAGCCGGATTTAATCAATATCCGCGGCTGGTCGAGAGTCGTTATGATCAAGCATTCTTGCACCTCTCGAATCATTGCAAGCGTCGCACGCTGGTCGTCTTCATGACCAACTTGATTGACGAGGTCAACGCGGGGCAGGTTGTCGATTATTTGGGAAACATCGTCGGTCGCCATTTGCCACTGGGCGTGCTGTTGCGAGACCGGCAGATGTTCTCCGCCGCCGATCACCCCAGTGACTCCTCCGATCAACTGTACCGGGCCGCGGTGGCTGCGGAAATTCTCTGTTGGCGAGACCAAGTTATCCGCGACCTCCGCCATCGCGGCAGTTTGGTGCTGGACGTGTTCCCCGACGAAATGACCGCCCCTTTGGTGAACGAATACCTCCGCGTGAAGGCAAAACACTTGCTTTAGTCCTCCTGTTCGCGGCGGCCTGTCTGCTTTAACTTGGGGGCTCGTGTGTTGCAGTTTTCGAGTTTCTCGCCACTCCCATTTCATTTTTTCAGCTATGCCCACGGCCCCCATCGCTCAACCAGTCCATGGTACCTCCGTGGATGCTTTTGTGTTTCAACGTGCTTCTCAGCTAGCAGCGCACGTGGCTCGCATCATTGCCGAAACCGTCGCCCAGAACACCGCTTTGGGACAAAGGACCGTCCTGGGACTGGCGACCGGCTCCACGCCGGCCGACACCTACCGCGAATTGGTGCGTTTGCATCGCGAAGAAGGGCTCGATTTTTCCCAAGTCCTGATCTTCCTCATGGGTGAATACATTGGATTGCCGGAAGACGGGCCGCAGAGTCACCGGCGGTGGATAGCCAGCCAGTTGACCGATCATGTAAACATCCCCCCGGAAGCCGTGCGGGTGCCGAACGTCAATGGTTCATTGAGTCAAATTCAGGCAGCCTGTCGCGAGTATGAACGCGAGATCGAGGCGGTTGGGGGCCTCGATATTGTCGTCTGCGGGATCGGTCGCAACGGTCACGTTGGCTATAACGAACCGTTCAGCATCCGCAGCAGTCGCACGCGACTCTGCACGCTCGATCCGGTTACCCGGCAAGCTGCCGCCAGCGACTTTTTCGGTGAAGAACACGTGCCCCTGCAAGCGGTCACGATGGGCATGGAAACCATTCTCTCCGCCGGCCGTCTAGCCGTGCTCGCCCTGGGGGAACACAAAGCACCGGTCGTTCGCCAAGCCTTTGAGGGACCGGCCACCGATCGCGTGCCGGCCAGCTTCTTGCAAGAGCACCCGCACACCGAAGTCTTTTTGGATGTGCCGGCGGCGCGCCAATTAACCGGCGTGGCGATGCCGTGGGCGCTGGGGCAAATGGAGTGGAACGAACAGAACATCAAACGCGCCGTGCTCTGGCTTTGTCGGCAAACCGGCAAAGCATTACTGAAGCTCAGCGATGACGACTTTCGCGAGCATGATCTGCATCAATTACTTCGTCACCACGGGCCCGCGCAGGAATTGGCTCAACGAGTCTTCAAATGGATGATGGCCACGATTGAATATCATCCGGCTGGCATCGAACCCAAGACTTGCCTCTGCTTCAGCCCACATCCCGATGACGACGTGATCAGCATGGGAGGCACCCTAATTCGCTTGATCGAAGATGGACACCGCACGCATGTCGCTTACATGACCAGCGGTAACATCGCGGTCTTTGATCATGATGCCGAACGGGTTGTTGACTTAGTCACTGAATTCCATCGACTGTTTGGCATCGATGTGGCCGGCAGCGCCGACATCCAACGGCAAGTCCACGCGGGGTTGAAGAACAAGCAGCCCGGTCAGCCCGATGTCGAGGCGTTGCAAAAAATCAAAGGGCTGATCCGTTGGAGCGAAGCCCGCGCGGCGGCGGTCAAAGTTGGCTGTGATGAGAAAGATCTACACTTTTTGGATCTTCCCTTCTACCGCACCGGCACGATCGCTAAACGTCCCGTTGGCGAGGAGGATGTTCGCATCATTCGCGACTTATTGCTTGAGGTAAAGCCCGATATCGCTTTCGTGGCTGGCGATTTGGCGGACCCGCATGGCACGCACCGCGTTTGTGCCGACGCGGTCTTTCGAGCCATCGCCCAACTGCAAAACGAAGGGCTGCCCGTCCCAGATGTGCTGCTCTACCGCGGTGCTTGGCAAGAATATGCTTTGGACGAAATCGAGATTGCCGTGCCACTTTCCCCGAGCGATATCGAGCTCAAACGGAAAGCGATTTTCATGCACGAAAGTCAGAAAGATGAGGCTCTTTTTCCCGGCAGCGACCCGCGAGAATTTTGGGAACGGGCCGAAGATCGGAACACTGGCACCGCGGATGGTTACAACCAACTGGGATTGCCCGAGTTCTTTGCCTTGGAAGCTTTTACCCGCTGGGACGGGCAACAAATCTAAACCGACCGAGGCTGCTATTCTGACAAGCGGTTATATCAGCCGTTGAGCGCCAGCTCACGGTTCTGCGGAACCGGACGCTTGCGCGTTCCGGCTGTTGCTTTCGGTTATATCAGCCGTTGAGCGCGAGCTCACGGTTCCGCTGAACCGGACGCTTGCGCGTTCCGGCTGATTCCGTTTTGCTCAATGACCTATGGGGAGATGCTTAGCGCTTTATTTGCCCAACTGGTCGGCTAAGTCCGGCGCTTTGTAGATCGACTTGAGGGCTTCGTAAATCCCCACGCCGGCGACCGATACGGCGCGGCCTTGCGTGTCGGTATAGAGATAATCGGCGGTCAAACTTTGAATGTTGCCGTCAAAGATCAGCCCCACCAAACGCCCCTCGCGATCGACCACCGGGCTGCCGCTGTTGCCGCCAATAATGTCGGCCGTGCAGACAAAGTTTAGATCGGTGGAAAGCGCCACTTCGGACTTGGCTTCCATCCACGACTCAGGCAACTCATAATCGCCCGTGTTGCCGTGTTCGTTGGCATGTTGGTAAGCTCCGGCGAAATCAGTCGTCGGCTCAATTTGCTTGCCATCCTCAACGTACCCTTTAACGACGCCGAAAGCCAAACGAAGCGTAAAGGTGGCATCGGGGTATGTGTCGGTACCCTCGACGGCGACCGTGGCTTCGGTGATGCGGGCGTAAGCTTGACGCAGCTGCTCGCTGACCTCTTCGTTGTGCTGCCGCGCCTCCCGGTAAATTGGCTCCATTAATTGAGCGATAGCGATCAGAGGATCATCCGCCGCTTTGATCGCGTCGACTCCACCTTCAACCAATTTTTTCCGCACGGCAACATCGGCCAGTTGGGTGCCGCCGATCAACTCGGTGGCCCGATCGGCAGGCCCTTTGCCAGCTAAAATTTTGTTTATCAGCTCGTCATCTCCACCGCGAGATTCGACCAAGCGAGCCAGTTCGTCGGCCAATTTTACCCGTTCTAAATCGGTATAGATCGGGGCTTCGCTGAGTAGATCTCGCAATAACGATTCGCGTCCCGCATCGCCAAACTCACGCAACCTCTCGGAGTTTGGTTTTGCGTCTTCGGCTGCCATCAAGTTGAGCGTTTCGGCGATGTCATAGAGCCGCGAACGGAGCGAGGTGACCTCGCCCAACGACTTGCGTTGTTCGGCTTGTAATTCGGCAACTTGCTCCCAAGCCGAAGCCAGTGGTTTTAGTTCGGGGTCGTCCGCCAACGCCTTTAAAATCGCCTGCTCTCGCCGCATCTTTTCGGCAATCGTTTGCGGGTCTTGCAGGCCTGCCAACATCCCCGTGTAAGCTTTGCGTGAATTCTGGATACCAAACAATTCATCACGCGCCCGACGACTTTGCTCGGCTCCTTCCAAGCCAAATTGCTGCATCAAAATTTCCTTGCGGCGAAGTAAATCGAGCACATATGGCAAGCGATCGTCGCGGAGATATTTCAAAGCCGCGACGGTGAAAATCCGTTGAGTTCTACCGGGGTTTCCGGAGACAAAGACCAAGTCACCCGCCACGGCCGGTTTGTCGCTCCACTGGAGAAAATGATCGATCTTTGCCGGTTTGCCGTCCTCGTAAACTCGCACCAGCGTGGCGTCGAGATTGTAACGAGGGTACTCGAAGTTATCCGCATCCCCACCAAAGAAAGCGGCTTTCGTCTCGGGTGCCCAGACGAGTCGCACGTCGGTGTATTTCTTGTACTGGTACAAATGATATTTAGCCCCGCCGTAGAGCGTCACCACATCGCTCCGCAAACCGGTCTTGTCGAGGGCTGCCTTTTCAATCTCGGCGATGCGTCCCCGCCGGGCCTTGGCCGCATCCTCGATGCTCATGTCCCCTTTGACAGCCGCGGAAACTCGCTCGGTGACATCCTCGATCGCCACCAGTTGGTTTAACTCCAAATCGGGTGCCCGCAATTCCTCACCCAGTTCGCTGGCCAAAAAGCCTGCTTCCATGATATTGCGATCAGGCGTGCTGAGTTTAAACAAGGTGTCGGAAGCGACGTGATGGTTGGTCAGCACCAAGCCGTTGCTGGAAACAAACGAGCCGGAACCGCCAGAGTTAAATCGCACGCTGGACAGCATGATATGCTCCGCCCAGACTTCGTCGACCGTGAAATCGTGGCGTTGCTTGAGCATTTTTCGCGGTAAATCATTGAACAACCACATGCCCTCGTCGCCACGAGCGAGCCGCGGAATACTCAACGAACCGGTGACGACACCTAAAATAAGAAGCATTGCTAGCGAAGACTTCATTGAAACAAACTCCATGTGCGGCCGGATGGCCGAGAACCGTGATGGGGGGCGTTTGATTAACCTCTCGGCTACTTCCAGCAGTATATCAATCCTCGCCAGCTCGATAGCGCGGGGGAGATATTTTTAGCCCGGCCCAGCAAAACAAGCCTGGCCATGTTCTGCTAACGCGCAGCTTCCACAGCGGTACTGAGTTTCTCGCGCAAACGGTCGGCCCGCGCGCGGCGGTTGCTGCGTTTCTTCATGATGGGCATCACAAACAAATAGACGCCGGTCAGCCACAGGCCAAGCAAGACGATCGCCGCGGGTAGGAACACTCCCAGTTTGGCCGCATCCCCTCCAAACCAAGAGCCATCATGGATCGCCTCAATCAGATCACTGCGGCGATAAGCACTGTTTAAGACCTCGCCGTTGGTCAGATCTACCTGGACTTCCCAAGAGTTCACCGCGCGAATTTTGGCAACCCCGCGTCCCACGCGAACGTCAATCCTGTCGACATCATCCCAGCTGGAAACTTCGGCTTCCGGCACGCCGCGAGCAGCCTCCAGCAACACATCCCATCCCAACATTTGGCCGTCTGGGGTACCACGCATGGTCGGCGGCTGGACCCAAGCCACCTGTTTCTTTAATTGCAGTAACAACCCTGAGAGCAGCACAATCAGCAGTGGCAGGGAAATGAGGATACTCCCCCAACGATGTCCCAAACGCGAAAGACGATGCATGAATCACTCGGGAAAATTGGCAAGGCACTGATAAAAACAGGCTCCCTTAGAACCTATCCGAAAACCATTAGCCGTTTTGGCGCTAGCCGCGGTCCTTCTGGGTTTTCGAATACGTTCTCAAGCTTCTGCCTAACCCATGATAGTTAAAGGCAAGAAACGACAAAAGGTCGTGAGATAAACTACCGCGTGCTTTTTCAATTGGCTCTCTTTCGAGCCTATCCGAAAACCGTTAGCCGCTTTGGCGTTAGCCGCCGGTTATTCTGGGTTTTCGGATAGGTTCTTAGGACTGTTGGTTGGTCGCAGCGTGATGTGCTGAAGTGCGACAGGAGCACACAGCAAACAGTGCCTGCACCTCGGTTGCCAACGCGACTGCCGGCAACGCCACTCCCACACGCAACGTGAATATCTACCGTCGACCGGCTACCCACTGTGACCCACATTGCTTAGGAACAGCGGGGAATTCAAACATAGTAGATTTCTCCGGCAACAAATTTGTTGCTTACCAACCGCGTGTTCCGGGGGCGCCCTTGAAAGGCCCCACAATCATGGATGTTATCCAGCCGCCGTAAAAGTCACCTTCCTGAGGCTGGACTTGTTCCTTGCCAACAAAACACGCATCAACGCGATTCGAGTAGAACGCCAAGTATCCACGCAGCCCCGCGTACTTTGCCACCGGTTGCGGGTAAGCCCAAGCAGCAGTGGCGGCGACCCGATCATTCACGACGATGTCATAGTACTTGGCCATCCCTTTCCATTCGCAGAACGTCGAGCCACTGCCGGAGGGGACCAAGTAGTCGAGTTTGACGTCTTTCGGCGGGATGTAAAAGACGGGCGGATGACTGGTTTCCAGCATTCGCAGGCTATGGTCGGAGCTGGCAATCACCTCGCCACCAAACTCCACGCGAACGGTTTCCGGCCAGGATTCCAAACGTGGTGGTCGCGGATAGTCCCACACTGATTCCTGCCCAGGCCCCGGCTTAATTGGTTTCACCAAAGTTACGTCTCCTAAGTGACTACGTTCGCTCATCCCCAGGCTTTCGCCCCAGCCCTTCCATCTTACCAGACTCGGTCCGCAACGCGGCGGGCGTGAGCTTGAGAACGGACGAATGCGCTTAATCGAGCCAGTCTTGCCGTTCCAGACGATCGGGAACGTAGACTTCGGTGACGTAGCTAATGTCCTTGGAGATCAACGATTCGACTTCCAGCTTAAAACCGTTGTCGAGCATCTTCTGGATCTCTTTTTGCCACGACTTCTTATGCTCGAACCAGGGATACTTGGCGATTTGCTTAGCCCGTTTGCGGTCGTTCTCGCTGAGCTTGATCGTGACGTTATGGTCCAGATCGCAACGTTCCAGATCGATGCTGCGGATTCCCAGAAAGCGTGCTTCGGGGATCGCCATCCGCTGGCTTTCAAAAGCCAAATTAATACTTCCCTGCTTGATCACGCTGTAGATGTAATATCCCCAGGGATCATTATCAAGCAAACAATAAACGGGGAGTTCCAGTTCAGAGTGCAAACGATGGAGCAGTCGCCGCACGCCGCGGGGCGGTTGTCCACCACCATGCGTGAGGATGCAATTGTAATCTCGCCAGAACTTATCTTCATTGAAACGTTGCCAAACCGTATCTTTTTCGACATGCAAGATAAAGTCCGCATCGCACTTGATGAACTCAATTCGCTCGGGCTCGACAATCGAAGGAATGGAATAACCGCCCGATCCCATCCGGCTGCAATCGATCACATCGCCCGAATCGTTCAACGTGATCGGGCCGACCATCGAGCCTTTCGTTTGCGCGTAGAGGTGCAGTTCTTCTCGCAGCGCGCCAGCCAGCACCTCGAGATCCTCAATCACGGTATCCGATTCACTTTGGTCGCTGAACGTTTCCTCTTTGGTTTTGTCGATGGTGTGCTTTAAGAGATAGTACAACCCCCGAATGCTGGTCGTCTTGCCTTGATTGATCAATTGCGTACAGCCGCTGCCGACCAACATGGTCTGCATATATGATTTGGCTTGGTGCAAATTAAACAATTCACGACGGTTGGTCTTTTTCCCCATTTCGATGTAACGCTTCGTACGGTTGTACTTGGCGTTGGACAACGTTCGCGAAGGAATGTTGAGATGGGGATCTTGTTTCCTAGTGGCCCGTTTGACGACTTCGTCAGCCAATTCGCGCAGCCGCTGCTGGGTATCCAAGTCGCGTTGCGTGAGCACGACTGGAACTTCGGCTTTGACTTGTTTGCGAATACGGGGATTAGTTTTTTTCTTGGCCATAATGGTAACCGGTTATTCAATCGGGGTCGCTAAATCGTCGCTGAGCTCGTCGGCTTCCACCTCATCGAGGATGACCTTGCCGTATTCGTCGAGCCGCACATCGGCGTCGGAAGTTTTTTCCTTGGCGACTTCTAAAAGTTGTTGATAAACGGTGTCGCGGTCGGCGCCGTTGATCGAGCTGACCGCCGTGGCGACCTCACCCAAATAACGCAGGAAGACACTTCTCCGTTCAGCTTGTTGGCGAATCGTATTTCGTTTCCGCATGAACGAAGCCAGCGATCTTCCCACCGTCTGCAGGGCCAAGCGGAGTTCTTTTTCGATTTCCGGATAGTTGGCCACCGCTTCTTTCGATTCACTAGTGAAAGGAACCCAGACGCTGGCGATGTGGGCGATGATCGTGATCGGTCCGTTGGGCAAATTGCCTCGCGATTGCGTCATGCCGTAAGATCGCCAGTTGGTTTGGATCACCGACTGGGTGATCGCGCAGGCGCCTCCTTGAAACTGCAACGGCACGCGATTGGCGAACCGTAAAACTTGACATGATTGGCCCTCGCTGATGTTGATCTCATGCAAGGCAGCGTGCAATTTTTTTAGTTCGCTGGGTTTGAGATTGGCGGGGCTTTTCCGCGTTGGCAGCGCGGTCTCCTTGAGAATCTTGTCGGCGGTATCGGAGCCGAGCCCCGAAAAGGTATTGATCAGAAACTGTCGCAAGGTGCGGGCGTCGCTCTGCCCGACCAGTTCTTCCAATTCGTCAAAAGCGACTTTTTGAGTTTGCGGAGCACCACCGTAGGCAATGCCAACTTCGACTTGAAAGGGGCAACCGCGATAGACTGCTGGAGGCCGAGTTACCGTGTCGTGAAACTCACCCGGCACCACCGATTTCAGCCCCTTGAGCAGCAGTTCGCGGCCGATCGGCACCACGCAATCGGTCGACGGCGGGCGAATTTTCGTTTCCTGCATCGCTTTGAACAGCTGGTCGGCCTGTTCGCGACCAATCTTGGCCGTCGTCACCCGCGTGCTGATCTTGGCGTTGGCACAGACCCGAGCCGCCACGGCGGGCGTGACGCAGGAGAATGATTGACGCAAGAACTGGGCGATCGAGTTCTTACGGTCTTCGCTGAGCAAAGCGATCAAATGGCCCAGTTCGATGCCGTAGGGGTGTGGCTTGATCTCTTTGGCTTCCGCCGGCAACTCGGCGGCACTCATCCAGTACGACGTGCTGTTCCCGTCGGGATCGCGGTAATGGATAGTGACGTGCGGATTGGCGATTGCCGTTTGAGCCAGATACTCATCGACGCTGCCCCTTCCACGTTTGTAGGTCGCGGCCAGTTCGATCGCCACGCGAGTGCCGTGCTTGACCGGTTCCACCGTGCCATCTTCGTGGACAATCTCGGTCTCCCAGGCAATTCCATGATCGGCAATATATTTGACACCCTTTTCGCCTGGTGGAATGTCGACACCCTCACCCCGACCATTGATGATCTGCGGCGCGTTTTTCTTGGTATCGATCTGCAGTTCAAAGTAGTGCGCGGGCTTTCGCACCGAAACTTTGCTGACAATCCGCACCGGCTGGCCGCTGGTCAACATGCCGTTCATGCCAGCCGCGCTAATGCCGATTCCTTGCTGCCCACGGCTCATCCGCAAACGATGGAATTTCGATCCGTAGAGCAACTTGCCGAAGATCAAAGGGATTTGTTTTTTGACGATCCCAGGACCGTTATCTTGTACGGAAATGCGAAATCGCCCCGAGTGGGTGACATCGATTTGGACCCAGATCACCGGTATAATTCCCGCCTCCTCGCAAGCGTCGAGCGAATTGTCGACGGCTTCCTTGACGGTCGTTAACAGGGCTTTCCGCGGGTTATCAAAGCCAAGCAGGTGCTTGTTCTTGGCAAAAAATTCACTGACCGAAATATCTCGCTGGCCTTTGGCCATTGCTTCGGCAGTCGAGCGGCGGTTCTTGCCGGTTGAGGTTGCAGTCGCCATCTTCTCCTTCGGGCGTTTCTATCTCGTGTTCAGGGCTCGGGCCCCCAGCGGGTCAACTTCCATTGTTGCGGATTGTATCGACTTTTCTCAATCTGACCCAGACGACAATTGAGGTAAGCCTGGGAATTAAACACCGACTTGGGGATGCGGACAAGAATGGCTGGCGGGGCGAACTGGCGATGACCGAAATCTAGGGTTGCACAGCAGTGCTTTTATCTCAATTTCGGACATTCGACCACGGAGGGACGAGCGTCATGCGTCTTTCGCTTCGCCACACAGCCGTCGCGGTAGCCGTCGCGGCGCTCGGCGCCACGGCCAGCTCGGCAACGGCTCAGGAATTCATCGTCAGCAGCCAAGTCATTTCCGACGAAGCGGTGGGCGAACCGGT
>CAZHTX010000005.1:18824-33710 GCA_964535475.1 uncultured Pirellulaceae bacterium | reverse complement strand
ACTGAGCCTGTAAAACAGCCTCAACCCAAGGTTCATGCTGCATTCGGTCGGCCAAACCGCTACCGTAAATTGCAACAACGTCATCCTGCTTGAACTCAAAAGGCTCGGCAATTGCCGTCTGCATCGCCAGGAGGGGAGCCAAGAAAAGCAGCACGCTGGGAAAAAATTGCGTTTTGCTCTGTGAATTGAGTGGGTGGGTCATGCGTTCCAGAGTGCCTGTGTGAATGGGTCAACGTTGGAGGAATGACCCTTATTCTAGCAGCTAGAAGCGAAAAAATCGCCCAGCAGAAAAGATTCTCCGCAGCGAATTCGCCGCAGCCCGGCGACGGTCCCGCGAGAGCCCGCTACCCGCTTACCTGATCAGCAAGGCCATTACCAACATAAAAACTACTTGGCGACTTCGAATTTCAGGGAATTATCCTCGTCAGGTTTGACCGTGGCAAACAGCTTTGGCTCACGCGGATCGCCGTAGCGATTCTTCAACTGGTCGGGGCCGCCAGCACCACCGCCCTCATCCGAGAGGCTGAGCTTGCCACCCCCAGTCGCCTTGTTCCAAACAATCGTGACACCGTAATCCCCCGGAACCGCCCCATCGCCTTGACTATATGTTGTCAAAACAAATTTGCCTTCGCCGTCGGTCGTCGCCACCGGCTTGGCATTATTCTCGAGCCCCGGGTCGCGCGGATGGAACACCACCAGCGCCCCATCGCAGACTTGCCCATCTTCAGTAAGCACAACTCCTGTAACGGGAACGGTGCTTGGCCCTGAATCTCCACAGCCAGGCGATAAACATAAAAACAAAATACTTAACGTTGCCAATCTAAACACCACCGGGCGTCGGACTCGCACCTTCACGGGGAGAAGATCCAATCGACCAAAAATCTCACGTTGTAACATCACTGACTTGCCTTTTGAGTGATACAATCAACACATAGCCGAGCAAATATCAAAGTCGCTTCCGGCCCTAATTCAGCATATTAGATGGTGCGACTTCGGCTGGGGTTAAACCGCCACCGTTGGCTGTGATCAGCGCGGCATAGACTTGCGGAGTAATCGTCTCGGCGATAAAGCGGACACTCCCATCAGAAAATACGTGCATCGCTCCGGCCGGGTGGAAAGCATATGTTTCATTATCATTGTGACAGTTAATCACGCAGTTTCCTGGTGACATGTCAGTGCCTTGAATAGCACCGTCGAGACCATAGTCATTCTCATGATGCCCCCAGCCACCATCGCTCCTCATCGTTCCGGTGGCTCGTCTGCCGATGTAAAACTCCGGCCGTCCAGCACTTTCACAGAGCAAAATCGTGTGCGTGGTTCCATCAATGACTTCCGCGATCCGCGCCGCGCTCACGTTGGGAACACCGAGCACAGGTCCGACGCCGGTTCCCCTTAGGTCCGGGCGCAATGCACTAAAAAGGTCGAACTGAGTGAGGCCTGCGGGATAACCAAAAAAGGTGATCGACCCGTTGTTGATCGAGCTGCAGGTCGCATAGTCCGTCACCCCCTGGTTTTGAAATGGAAAAGAGGCCCCGAAATTGAAAGCACCCGAACTGTTGCGATTCACGCCGCCCGGTGCCGAGGGACAAATGAATGTGGGGACTTTTGCCTGCAGCACGGCTTGATTATCGGGCGTGCCTGGAATGATCGCGGGAGAGGAAAACCAAGGGAATTCAAGGTTATAATTATTTGCCAGGTTGTCCTGTTCCATAAACGGCAACAAATGAACAGCCCAAGAATGGACAATCGCGGGATAAGGTGCACCCGGCGATCCGCTGGAACCGGGCGTTGCACTGATCTCCACCGTCAAGCTGGCCGGCAAGCGCCCAAAAGCGCTCTCGTGGTTGAGTACAGCCAAGCCCAGTTGCTTGAGATTATTGGAACAAGACATGCGTCGCGCTGCTTCTCGAGCTGCCTGAACGGCCGGCAACAACAAGCCTACCAAAATGCCAATAATGGCAATCACCACTAGCAACTCAACAAGCGTAAACGCTGCTCGCGATTGCGTCCCGAGAGAATGACGGAATCGGGTCTTGCTGGAAAAAATGAGCATTATTATTTATCGACTAAGGCGGAGAAATGCGACGACAATTCCATCGCGGGAGAATGCCAACCGAGCCCCCGTCTGCCTGCCTGTTATTGCAAACCAAGCCCAGGTTTTCGTGCATTTGTAAACATAGTCGACAACCGCAATCGGTTGGTTCAAAGTTGGCTAAGGTTCGATGAGATTTCAGCGATGTTTTCGACGACTGCTGCAATAATGCCGCTGGCGTGCTTCGGCCTCTAATTTGCTGCCCCTCAAGGTACGTAACTTAGTTAGTTCCTCGCAGTGATCCAGGCCAGTACGCATCCGAGTCACTGCGATCCCCGTCCATTGAGCGGAGAGGGCAGGAGAGCTGTCTGCTGCAGCCGTGGCGTGACGCTTCGCCACAGCTTAACAAATCAGTTTTTTCTGCAACAATGAGCAGGGAGCGCCAAACTACGGTGGTAAATCGCGACACCGCCGGCGATTGACATCATTTATGTCAATTAACAATCGCAGGCAACCAGCAGTTACTGAACGCGAATATGCAGTTACGGAGGTCAGAAAATTGGATGTTGAGATACTCAGCCGGCTGCAGTTCGCTGGAACGATCATGTTTCACTATTTGTTCCCCCCGCTATCGATAGGGCTGGGACTGCAGCTATTTCTCTGCGAACTGTCATACTTTCGCACTGGCAACCCGGCCTGGGAGGCAGCCGCTCGGTTCTGGACGCGAGTTTTTGCCGTCAATTTCGCGATGGGCGTGGCCACCGGGATTGTGATGGAATTCGAATTTGGCACGAACTGGGCTGCCTATTCGCGGTTCGTCGGCGACGTCTTTGGATCCGCGTTAGCGGCTGAAGGGATTTTCGCTTTTTTCCTGGAAAGCGGCTTTCTGGCGGTGTTAGTCTTCGGCTGGGATCGGGTCGGACCGAAGATGCATTTATTTAGCACGCTCATGGTCTTCTTGGGCTCGGTGTTCAGTGCCGTCTGGATCGTCGTCGCCAACAGCTGGCAACAAACCCCGTCTGGATACCACATCGTCTGGCATGAGGTTCAGGGAGAGATGCTGCCGCGGGCGGAAGTCACCAGCTTTTGGGGTATGGTATTTAATCCGTCCTCCGTCGATCGCCTCACGCACACGCTGCTCGGCGCGTTCGTTTTGGGAGCATTCTTTGTCGCTTCGGTTTGCTCTTACTATTTACTGAAAAAACGACACGAAGAGGTGGCCACTCGCTGCCTCTCAATCGCGCTGCCGTCAACACTGATATTCACGCTGCTGGCGGCGATCACTGGGCACGATTCAGCCCAAAAGCTGGTCGAAACACAGCCTGCCAAGCTGGCCGCCATGGAAGCCCATTTTCATTCCGCTGATGAGCCAACCGCGTTGACGCTGTTTGGTTGGCCGGATGCGGAGAACGAGACGGTTCATTTTGGTGTGAAAATACCTTACTTGCTGAGTTTGATGGTCTACAACGACCCGACGAAGCCGGTACCGGGACTGGACCAAATTCCTGAGGACGAGCGCCCGCCGGTTTGGCTGCCGTTTCAGACCTTCCACTTGATGGTTGGTTTGGGAACCTTAATGATTGGGGTCTCCGCCCTGGCGTGCTGGTTTTGGTACCGGGGAAATTACGCGGAGCAGCGCTGGCTGGCGTGGGCGATCGTTGTGATGCCTATTGCCGCCATGACAGCCAACCAAGCGGGCTGGGTTACCGCTGAGGTCGGCCGCCAACCTTGGATCGTCTACCCATCAGTGCAAGACGGGGTGGAGATGATGGGCTTAAAAACAGCTGATGGCTTAAGCGAATCGGTAACCGCCGAACAAGTACTCGGCAGTATCATTCTGTTTGGAATAATCTATGCGTTGCTGTTCGCTGTATGGGTATTTGTCTTAAACAATAAGATCCAACACGGCCCAGAGACAGCTGAAGAGCTTGCCGAGCACAAACGCAGTTTGGATGCCGACTCGATGGTCGAAAAGTTTGGCCGCAGCGGAAGATCGCTCGGCGGAGATCTAATGGAGGAGGGAACACGATGAGCTACGACCTGCTAACCTTCATCTGGTTCGTACTGCTGGGCGTGCTGCTGATCGGCTATGCGATTCTCGACGGTTTCGACTTGGGAGTGGGGATACTCCACCCCTTTATTGCCAAAGACGATCGAGAGCGACGGTTGGTAATGAACTCGATCGGTCCGCTGTGGGATGGAAACGAAGTCTGGTTGGTCACCTTTGGCGGCGCCCTGTTCGCCGCCTTCCCAGTGGCCTACGCAACCGTCTTCAGCAGCTTTTATCTCGCATTCTTCCTGTTGCTAACCTGTTTGATCGGCCGTGCGGTGAGCTTGGAATTTCGCTCCAAAGTTCACTCCCGCGGCTGGCGAAAGATCTGGGACATTGGTTTCTTTCTTTCCTCATTGACCGCCGCGTTTCTGCTCGGTGTCGCTGCTGGCAATGTGATGGCAGGCATGGAATTGGGAGCCAACTATCGATATGAGGGCGGTTTGCTCAGCCAACTCTACTGGTACCCACTGCTCGTTGGTTGCTTAACAGCTTCGCTATTCGCACTTCACGGTGCGATCTTCCTCTATTTGAAAACTGAGCATGAGTTACAAGCACGGATTCGTCGAGCAATTCAGCCGCTGTTTTATGCTTTCGCGGGGCTCTATCTGCTGGTCACCCTAGTGACGTGGTGGCATGTCCCGCACGCGACCGTAAATCTGAAAGCCTATCCTTGGTTGTGGATCGTACCAGCCCTCAACGCGCTGGCCGTGCTGAATATTCCCCGAGCAATGTACTTGGGAAAACCGGGCTACGCGTTCTTCACGTCATCCATGGTAATCGCCGCCCTGGCAACCCTCTTTAGCGTAGCGATTTTCCCCAATTTTGTGCTATCGACCATCAATCCAGCCTACAGCATCACGCTGGAAAACGCCCGCAGCAGCGCCGCCACCTTGCAAACAATGCTCATCATCGCGGCCATCGGGATCCCATTTGTACTCAGCTACACGGCGATCATCTACTGGATCTTCCGCGGCAAAGTGACGCTCGATAAGAACAGCTATTAACTAAGACAAATGACCTTGATGAGCAACTTGAAGCAAAACCGTCAATCATCACGAAGTCGATTCACTACTTCACTCGCTGCGACCCAATCCTTGATCGGTACAAGACCACCTGACAAGCCTCCGCCACAACCACTACAACCCGCATGACAGTCGCGATCTGCAGCAATAGTAGCCAATATCTATCATGCTTCAACTAATTTAAAGAGGTTGATTTCCTGCGCATCCGATAAATATGGACATCTAATTATTAGGGTTATCCGGGGAGTGCAAGATGCGCGATCAGACGAGGCCATGCGAGCTTTTGCTTGTGGCACGGAATTCCCGACAGCTGTGGTGGCTTGCGCTGACGCTTCTGCTCGGTGCAGTCCAACCCCTCCACGCGATGGCGACCGAGGGGTGCGATGCCACCTCGGTTTCCTGCGATGCCTGGGCGACGCTCGGAAACCATGACCACGCTGCCCCAGCTCTTTCCTTTACGGAACGCTTAGCGGAATCTGGGATAAACGTCTCGGGAAACCTTACCCAGTTTTATTTCGGAACCGTTGGCGGCGGCCTTGCGCAAAGCGATCGGTACAGCGGACATGGCGATTACGTTGCCAACATGGACCTTGGAAAGTTAGGAATTCAAGAAGGACTATTCGTCAAAATTCGCGCCGAACACCGCTTTGGTCAATCCATCGGCCGACAAGCAGGTGTCCTCCTGCCCCCTACGCTTGCCTCGGAACTGCCGGTCGCTGATAGCGAGAATGTCTATTTAACCAATTTTTTGGTAACCCAATTTCTTTCGGAAAGATTCGGTGTCTATGCCGGCAAACTCGATACGCTCGACGGCGATGCAAACGCCTACGCCAGCGGTCGTGGCATCACACAGTTTTCCAACACAGCATTCATTGCCAATCCAATTGCCTTGCGTACGATTCCTTACTCCTCCCTAGGATTCGGCTTCGTGATCCTTGATGGCATGGAACCGCTGTTCAACTTTCTAGTTATCAATCCCACCGACACGTCCGATTCAGATGGCTTCAACGAGCTTTTTGCGGAAGGTGTCGCGATTTCCGCAGAGTTACGGCTGGCCACCAATTTGCTCCAACAACCGGGCCATCAGTTGTTCGGCGCAACTTGGAGCAATCGCGAATATGTCAGCCTCGGGCAAGACCCCCGAATAATATTACCAAATATTCCGATTGCCAGAACCGATGGTTCGTGGTCACTCTACTGGAACACCGATCAAGCAATCTGGGTTGATCCCAGCGACCCGAGTCGTCACTGGGGATACTTTGCCCGTGCTGGAGTCGCAGATGACTCCGCCAACCCAATTAATTATCTCTTAAGTGCGGGTCTGGGCGGAGCAAGTCCACTGAAACCTAGAGACTCCTTCGGAGTTGGCTACTTCTACAGCGGAACCAGCGGTGAGGTGGGCCCGATCCTACAAGCAGCCGTGGGTCCCATTGGAGATAGCCAAGGCGTCGAATGCTTTTACAGAATGCATGTCAGCAACTGCTTTTCAATCACGCCTGACTTTCAATGGATCCAGCAGGCGCGAGAGAACGTCTCTGATGCCTATATCCTTGGCTTGCGGGCAAACCTGCAATTTTAAGACAGCCTCCCATCTGTCAAATCCAATGACCGCGAAACCACTAGCCACGCCTACCGTTGGGGATGGATCACCTTCCAATCTTTTTTCATGCTAATCACCGTCCATCCCAAGCCGACCGCCTCATCTAAGCCTCGATCGAGCTTACCCACGACCGAATCACGATCGTACGCCCACTCTCGCACTTGATCATCATGGTGCACAAGCATAGCGAATCGACTTCCATCACCGCTTGTCGTCCACTGCAACATCTGAAAATCGCCGTCCGAATTTCCCGCAGCAAAAATCGGTCGTTGGCCGATGTGTTGGTTGATAGCAACCGGCTTACCTTCCTTATCATCGATAAAAGCGATTTCAGGTAAGCGGACCAGAACCGGCCTTCCCTCACGCAGTTGGTACTCAGTCACGATGCTGCTTCCGACGACCTGCGAGGCTGGAATACCATAAACCTCCTCGGAGAACACGCGTAGAAACTCAATCCCCCCTCCAGAGACAATGAAGGTTTGAAAATCATTTTCTCGCAGGTATTCCAACAACTCCAACATCGGTCGATAAACCAATTCAGTGTATGGTCGCTTTAGCTGCGGATGCTTGGCAGTTCCAAGCCAATCCCTTACGACCGCTGAAAACTCCTCGGTGGTCATGCCCGCATGGGTCGTCATGACAAGTTTCATCAGCCCTTCCTGACCAGCCGCTGCCAACGACTCTAGATCATTCTCAAGCACCGCCTTGAACGGTTGCTCTGTTTTCCATTCCGGATGTGCGGGGGCAAGTTTCTTAACCCGATCAATCGCAAAAAAGAGTTGAAAATAAACAGGTTTCTCCGACCACAGACAACCATCGTTATCAAACGTGGCAATACGCTCCTTGATGGGTACGTAACCTGGCGATCCGACGGTCGTAACCCGCTCAACAAATGCGACGATCGCTTGCTTTGTACCGGAGTCATTCCAAGACGGCAAAGGGTCAGCAGTCCAAGCCGAATGACCGTGGCAGACTGCAAGCATGAAAATCAGAAAACTGCTCTGAACAAGTGTCTTATGCACGGGTGAGGCCTGGGAAAAAAGCAAAAAAAGGGCGCCCACTACGGGCGCCCTTAACAAGAATACCAATCAGTTACCGCCGATAGTCATCGACTTGATTTTCTTCTCGAGCGTGGACAAGCTCCAGTCGCCCGGTTGCTGGCTAGGCGGATATTCTCTTAACGTGTTCAAAAATCTGCTAGCCACGACTTGCATCGGACCGAGCACGTAGGCCCGGTCAATCACCCAGTCGTGATAAGTATTCGAATTATGCTGAGCTTTTTCGAAAGGATCTCGCCTCAGATTGAACAGCAGCGGCAACCTCAAATTGATAAAAGGCTCTCGCCAAACTTGAAGTTGAGAGGCCCGGTTCTCTAGATAAACCGCTTTCCAATCCTCAAAACGAATCGCGGCCACTTCCCCACCGTCATTGACATAGATGAACTCTTTGCGTGGCGATTTATCAACTTTACCGCTGAGATAATCCAGCATATTGTAGCCATCGATATGGTTCTTGTAGGCCCGGCCATTTAGTTCCACTCCTGCGAGAAGCTTCTCCTTGATGTCAGGGGCTCCCCCAGCAGCGGCAAATGTTGGCAACCAATCTTCATGCGAAACAATGCCGTTGAGCGTCTCCCCGGCGAGAAATTTGCCGGGCCAACGCACGAAACAGGGCACCCGATAGGCGCCTTCCCAGTTTGAATTCTTTTCGCCCCGGAAAGGGGTCGTGCCAGCGTCCGGCCAAGTGTTGTAGTGAGGGCCATTGTCAGTCGAATATTGAACAATCGTGTTCTCCGCGAGCCCCAATTCGTCTAACAAATCGAGCAATTCGCCAACCATGATGTCATGCTCGACCATGCCATCGTGGTACTCATCGCCACTCGGCCCGCTGAGTCCCTTGTGCTCTTCCTTCACGTGCGTGCGAAAGTGCATTCGCGTTGCATTCCACCAGCAGAAGAAGGGCTCGCCAGCTTCATGCTTGCGTTTGATGAAATCCTTGGCCGCTGCCAATGACTCTTCATCGATCGTTTCCATCCGCTTCTTAGTTAACGGTCCTGTATCTTCAATGGTTTGGCCACCCTTTCCATCCGACTTACACTTCAAAACACCGCGTGGGCCAAATTGAGCGCGAAAGGTCTTGCCGTTCGCCAAAATCATATCGCCGGGGTAGTCCCGGTTCTCTGGCTCTTCCTCGGCATTCAAGTGGTAAAGATTCCCAAAAAACTCATCAAAACCATGCATTGTCGGGAGATGCTCGTCACGATCACCCTGGTGATTCTTACCAAACTGCGCGGTGGCATATCCCAAACTTTTCATCACCGCAGCAATGGTGACGTCACTGGCCTGCCAACCTTCCTCAGCTGCCGGCATGCCGACTTTGGTCATCCCGGTGCGAACAGGTACCGATCCATTAAGGAATGCAGCACGACCCGCTGTGCAGCTCTGCTGGCCATAATAGTCAGTAAAAGCCACACCCTCTCTCGCAATCCGATCAATGTTGGGCGTTTTGTAGCCCATCATGCCACGATTGTTGTGACTAATGTTCCAGGTGCCAATGTCATCGCCCCAGATTACCAATACATTTGGTTTCTCCTGAGCTGTGGCCGATACGGCTCCCAGTAATGTACAAAGTAAGACAAGTGTCTTTACGCACCTGAAATTTCTAAAAATCATCTCGCGTGATCCCGTGTCGGCAGAAATTAAGGAAATGCTGCCCCAAATTCGCCGAATGCAGAGTTTGCTGGCTTATGAATGTTGGGCTCCGCATTTACTATATGCCAAAAGCTCCTCGCTGCAATATTCCCCAAAGTAATCTGCACTCTTTTTCCGATAACCCAAGCGAATCGATTGATTAGCGACAGGAATACCAGGGTAGAATCATGTTGGAAATTCGTGATTTGCAGAATCTGATCAGCTTAAGCGAACATCGTCACTTCGGACGAGCAGCGGCCGCCGTTAAGCTAAGTCAGCCTGCTTTAAGCAAGTCTATTCAACGGCTAGAAAAGCAACTGGGCGTCTTACTTTTTGATCGATCTCGAAGTCAGATCACGCCAACGGCGATCGGTCTCGAAGTCATCGCACGCACCAAAATAATCCTAACTGACGTTACCGAACTTCGTCGATCTGTTTATCTTTATAGTGGGTTAGAGATCGGCACTGTAGCGGTTGGCGTGGGGCCAGCTATGTCGGAATCTTATCTTGCGCGAGCCCTAGCCATCGCTACCGAAAAACATCCTGACACGCAGATCAACGTGCGGGTGGATAACTGGCAGCAATTATCCCAATGGCTGTTGGACAACGAGATTGATTTCTTTGTTGCAGACATCGCAGAGTGGCAGGATGATGAGAGATTTGTCTGCACACCGCTCCCCACGGAGGAGTTTGTTTGGTTTTGCAGAACTGGACATCCGCTCGCCGCGCAACAGAACGTAACACAACATGATCTTCTCCGTTTTCCAATAGTCACACCGCGGATGCCGATTTGGGCCGTCCAGTGGTTTGCAGCTGCGATTTCTGACCTAGAAAGTTGCCATGCTAGAAAGAAAATGATTCCCAACATTCAATGTGAAAGCTATTCAATCTTAAAGAGAATTGTCTTATCAGGCGACGCAGTTTGTGCCGCGTTGACTGCGACAATCAAAGAAGAAGTCACCAATGAGCGCTTAGCAATTCTCCCAGTCGATGCTCCGCTGCTGACAACTCATGCTGGAATCGTCAAACTTCGCGACCGCAGCTCTTCACCACTAGCCGAGGAATTAATTCGTATCATTCAAGCTATCGCTGATGAAGCAAACACCCCCCTGTGGTCGAGTGGCGATAGGGATGAATCTGATCAAAGCAGTCTTCTTTAAAGGGCTAGATTTCCTCGTCTACAAAAACAATGTGACGGAAGTGATGCTGGCTCTCAAAGCTCGTTCCCAACGCTCCAATCAGCACTCCAATCGAGGCCACGAATGAGGCCATGCGAAAATAAAGTCCATAAATTGCTTCCCGGCCGTATAAGGACTGACCGACCAGCTGCTCGATATCAGCTTCTCCAGCCCACTGAGCAATCAACTGATTCTCAAAAAGCAGCACGCTAGAGATCATACTTAGCAACACCAGAACCAACCACATCGTCGCCATTCCCAAGGCGACGATGCCCAGGGAAGCGGTTTGAGTTGAAACAGTCTGTTCAGTCCGCAGATGAAACCGGTGGATCAGCAGTTGTTGTCGATAAGCCACATACCAACTAGTTGTCAGCAGCGCGCCACATGCCAACAGCAACAGCTGGAATGCCGATTGAGAAAGCCCCAAATCCCAGGCTTCCGCAGTCATCATCAGAATCGCCAGCGTGGAAACGGCGGCAGTCGTTAGGCGGCTGAGTCGACGTGGAAACTCCCAAGGGCGAGCACCAGCAATCGATTTCAGAATATCGCTTCGATTCAACCAGATGGCACTCAAGATAAAACGCAGCCTACCCTGTCGCTTTTGCGCTCCGTGCTCCTCCAAGCGAACATCGGCGACCTCCTCAAACGTTTTGGCCAGCTGTTCACACTGCTCCTCGTCGAGGTGATAATGGCCGTCAAAATCGCGTGCGGTGACTCCCACGGCCATCAAGTTTTCGGGATTCGCTCGCCGCTTAAGACCATTCAGATGCCCCACCGAGTGCAACAGCAGGCGGGCTAAACGACCAGCAATCTTATGCACCCGCTCGCCAGAGTCCAATTCCATTCCACTTTGATCCGGGTCAATCCGCAAAGTCGAAACCACAGCAGCGTCCAGGGAGCGACTAACTGCCGCGTACGCGAATGATCGATAATGCCCTGGCAGGTCCACGTTGGTGATCGCCAGCGCCAAATCCCAGCGGTTTGCGTCGCGCTCCTCTGCCGCTTGCAGCAGCCAATCGGTCGGTTCGGCAGTAGCAGCACCCCCCCAGTCAGGACGTCGAGCGAGCTCCAGCTTCCAAACAAATTGCGGAAACCAATCCTCCAGACGATCCCGCACAATTCGCACAGCTTCGTTGGCAGCCCGCTGGTCTGCTGCGTCGAATTTACCGGCCAGTGCGATCCCAATCTCAAGCGTCTGAGGTGACAGATTCAAATTCATCTCGAACTCGTTGATCCCAAATGTGATTCAGAGCCACTAATATAGCAGTCCGCAGGGGCGATGATCGATTCGGCCACCCACCCCCTCACCGATCTACAATCTGATCAACCACCTTCCAAATGCGAAGCTCATGCACTCATCCCCATCAAACACCGGCGTCATTACCTGGCGAGAGTTTGAAAATGTCGATCTTCGCGCCGGTACCATCATCGCCGCTGAGGATTTCCCCGAGGCACGTCGACCGGCATATAAAATTACAGTCGACTTCGGACCCGTCTTAGGCATTAAAAGAACAAGCGCACAAATTACAATCAATTACCAAAAAGAAGCATTGCTCGGCCGGCAGATTATCGGGGTCGTGAATTTTCCACCAAAGCAAATTGCCACGATGATGTCGGAGGTCCTAATCGTCGGTTTTTATCGCGAAGATGACTCCGTAATCCTGGCAGTCCCTGACATGAACGTACCCAACGGGGCTAAACTGGCATAAAACTTGACCTTGTTTACAAATCGCTGCGAAGCAGAGAGTAACAAAGTGGTATCCCAGCTGAATCGACGCCACATCGGCCGCTTAGTGACCATCGCGATACTGCTCGCACTGACATGCTGCGGGGTTGTTTCATGGTGGGTCGGTACCGCCTTGATCGCCCCCGCGGATCGACACGTCGGCGCGGCACCGCAAGACTTAGCGGCGACAACTGTTTCCATTCCCAGCGACTCGGGAGCGACGCTGGCTGGTTGGCATACCCGCTCCCAGCATGCTGCCGGCGTCATCGTGATGGCGCACGGTATCCGAAGTTGTCGACTCGCGATGGTCGAACGCGCTCGCCTCTGCCAAAAACTGGGCTATTCGACAGTCCTGATTGATCTGCAAGCGCATGGTGAGAGCAGTGGCGATTGCATCACTGTTGGGCATCTGGAAAAGCACGACGTGCGAGCCGCCGTGGAATATGCTCGGCGAGAGCATCCGCACGAACCGATTGGTGTCATTGGAGTGTCGCTGGGTGGTGCAGCAGCTTTACTTGCCTCACCATTACCTATCGATGCTTTGGTGCTGGAATCGGTGTTTCCTGACGTTGCCGTCGCAATCCAAAATCGGGTCAAATCAAGATTGGGGCCACTCGCGACCATTCCATCGGCTCTCCTGCTGGCTCAATTGCGGCCGCGTCTGGGAATCTCTCCATCGCAACTTCGGCCAATCGATCACATCTCCAATGTTGGTTGTCCAGTATTCGTGATTTCCGGCACCGCAGACCAACACACAACTCCCTTGGAAGCAAGCTCGCTATTCTCATCCGCCCGCCAGCCGAAAGACCTGTGGCTCGTCCAGGACGCGGCTCATGTCGATTTGCATGCCATCGCTCCGCATGAGTACGAGTCTCGTGTCGGCAAATTTTTTCAAAGTCACTTACAGGTCACTGCCGCCGATTAACTTGAAGCGCAGCGCGACCCCTCTCGCCCGGCAGCCAATATCGCCGACTGTCTAATATCAATAGCGGAGAATGAAGCCATTCCGCCCTCTACTTCCATCTTTAAGTAGTCGATTCCTAGTAGATAGTCTTTAGGTAATGCGATAGGCACTGATGCCAAAAATGAATGGCGAAATACGTTTCCCGTGTACTCCGAAGGCGGCCTCTTGCCGCCAACACTTTCACTCACGCACTTGAATTCACCCAACGGAACAAAACTATTGGGGAATGCATATCCAGCATTCAACCTGCCCTCACGAAAGTTACACGGACCTTCTTCGAAATGAAAATGCAGCCAATGCCAAGATCGCCAGTGTTACCCCGGCTAGCAGTAAAGGCATTTGCATACTATTCGAACTGGTTCGCGGGATGAATGGATTGAACTCCACCCGCTCTTTCGTTTCGTCTACATAAAAGAACCTCCCGTCAATACTTGATATGATGCCTCCAACCGGAACCTCCGGTACAGATACCTCCGAATCAGCAACGGAGAATGAGACCGTTTCTGTACGAGCATTTAAGTCTGTATGTGACTTCACGCTTTCAGTCTCAAAGACCGTGTATTGCACTACAGTTGCGATTCCCTGATCGTCATATTCAAATGCAAACTCAAAAACTGGCCGCGAAGCTTCGCCGTAAACTGCTCGGTTAACACGCAACGCTCCGTCAAGATCTGGCTCCAATACGAACTGACGTGGAAGTCCTGAGGGAGATGCGAGAACGCATGTGAGCGTATTGTTGGCCCCCTGTTTCAGGGAAGATATATCTTCAGTCGTAAATTGTTCACCATTGAACGGAATACCCGCCTGAAGACCCACGTAACCAGTTGAGAAGGCGAGTGCGAGCCCCAGCGGCCCGTTGTGATAGAAATCATCGCGGGGATCGCGGCCGATGTAGTATTCTGGCGTGTTCTCTTCGATCGCAAACCGGCTACTAGGATTGCCTTGCTTTGGTTGGAGCAATAAATACTCACGCTTCTCACCTGCTGTTACGTAAGCTATGCGATGAGATTCTACAAATGCTCGGCCTGAGACGCTAAATGTTGGAGACCGCACATCCATTGAACTTCGATAACGCAGGCTATCCCAGCTCCACTTTACAAAGATTTGACCTTCGAATTCTTCTTTTGGCCACAACTCTTGTTCACCATTCTCCTCCGCTTCTTGCGAGTCCATCATCACCTCGGCTGTGTAGGACCCAACAGCAAATCGCTCGACACCTTCATACTCAATTGAGAACTGGGCAAATCGATCGCGGCGCTTTTGCAAGCTGGAGACGACCTGCGATTTCGAAACACTGGCGCTGGCGTCTTGGGCTTTGGCGTGAATAGTTCCCAGCGCTAGGGCGGCAGCCCCCGCACCAAGCCAAAAGAGCGCTGCTACTAACGCTGCGAATCTGCCGCGCAGAGCGGTCGTGACTACTAGTATCGAATCCATGTCACCGTCAACCTTTCTTCGAAAACCGAGTCATCTACGGCAAAAGTAACAGCAATCGTCGCATTCCTAAAACCAGGAGTGCCAACGCGTTCACCGATGTAACATTTTCTTGTACGCGATCAGATATCATGCGTCAAACAAATTCTCCGTCCTTCCGTCCTTCCGTCCTTCCGTCCTTCCGTCCTTC
>CAZHTX010000005.1:0-18724 GCA_964535475.1 uncultured Pirellulaceae bacterium | reverse complement strand
TCCGTCCTTCCGTCCTTCCGTCCTTCCGTCCTTCCGTCCTTCGAATCCACGAAAAGGCAACGGAAAGGCGGGTTTCGAACGTTTTTAACTTGCCCAAATTTTTTTCAGTAAAAATGCTGTAATCGCTCTATTTCGGATTGATTGGTAGTGCGTTGATTTGTGTTCGATGATTGCCGCGTTCAAGAAGCACAATCGCAACCCATTTGAGTTTTGGACGCTTCCCCGGAACCAGGGGCCTTGTGGTCGGTGTTGGGGAGAAGGCAAATTAGCTACCTAGAGTGTTCACTTGCAGTTAGGGGACAACGAGCCGTTGTATCGTCCCAGCCTTCGATCTGACGCCACATCACATTGAGAGGCCGAATTGGTATGATACTGCTTTCCGTAGCGATGCGGTCACCCAATCTCTTATTGAGGCGAGAACGTGCATTTATTGACTCGCAGACACCTTCTTCAACTTGGTTGCGGAACATTGCTGCTGAACGCAACAGGGAAAACGAGCTCGGCAATGGACGATGCAGACCACACGGAAGGTACTTCCGCAGCTTCCTGGCGAATGGGTTTAATCGCCGATTTACATCACGGCCTCGCTCCCGATGCGTTGCAGCGACTGGACAGCTTCATGATGGCTGTCGACTCTCAGGAACCAGATTGCATCCTCCAACTCGGTGACTTCAATTACGGCGTGCAGGCCAAGGAATGTATGGACCTTTGGAGCCAATTTGCGGGCCCCCAGTATCACGTGCTCGGAAATCACGATATGGATAAGGCAACCAAGGCGGAAATGATCGACCACTGGGAGATGCCTAGCTCTTACTATTCATTTGACCACAAAGGCTGGCACTTCGTAATACTCGACCGCAACCACTTGCGGCTCGATGAGGGAAAGTACGTTGATTATGCCAAGGCTAACTTCTATGTCGATGGCCATCTGCGGGGATACGCGGGCCCAGAACAACTTGAATGGCTGCGAGCCGACTTGGCCGAAACGCAGTTACCAACCGTCGTGTTTTCGCATCAAGGCCTGGGAATGGATCCCAATGCAACCACTGAATCGGCTGCCGGTGCGATTGAGTCTGTGCTAGCGACCGCCAACGCGGAAGGACAGAAGGTCAAAGCCTGCCTGTGTGGCCACCACCACATTGATCGCTACAACTTCAACTCGGGAATCCATTATTTATGGATCAACAGTGCCTCCTACTACTGGGTCGGCCAACAATATGGCCGCATGGCACCGTACACAACCCCCTTGTTCACATTTCTAACATTCCGCCCCGATCAAACTATCGAGGTTGCTGGTCGGGAGTCTACCTGGGCAGCACCCACGCCTCAGCAACGTGGCGTTCCGGACTGGGAGAAACTCAACACGATTATTAAAGCTCGCACGCTCTAACGACCAGACGCTTTACTCTCATTCCAATAAACCTCTCGTCTTTTGAGCAACTTCTCGATGTCGACTTGATAAAGCCTCGAGTAGGCGACAAAGCTGCTTGCGTGTCAACGGCGCCTGAGCAAGCTCGAACAGTGTCGTGCGTTGTCCCGCAGTGTCCAGTAGAGCTTGAAAGTGCTTACCCTGCGTCTTTGGTATACACTCCCAGCACAATTCGGCTAAGCTTGGATACAACGATTCGTCAAGCACGCATGCGGCCGAGAAGATGAGTGCTCGGTAGTCGTCGGTAAAACGGTCCAGCTCAGAAATCTCACGACGATGCCGGGTATCGAAGTCAAACCATGTGGCGGTCTGCTGGGACAAGTCAACACTTACGTTCATGCAAGTAGCGTCCCCGTGGCTGAGCGATCGCACCTGACCATCATCCCAAGCTACCTGCCGTTGATGTAATGCCTTTAACGCTCGCAGCGCAAGCCGAATGGCTAGCAACCGCTCATCCGGTTCGCAGGATTTGGAGCGTAACAGCGTGTCGAGACTATCTCCGTCGCCCTTGTGTAGCAGAGCCTTTGGACCAGCTTCGTAAGCCTCGAAAACACGCCGCTCCCAGTCGCGCCACTCGGACTCCCCAAGGACTTCGCTGCGGCCACCGGTAATCCGCATTAACAAGTTTCCGGGAGGAATCAAAAAACGTGTGATCCGACGACGCGTTTTGACAAAACATACCCTGCCATCAACGGTCGTCTTCTGTAAAGAATTCAAGCGAATGTAAGACAGCCACAATGCCAAACGCCGGGTGACTGCGTACACAACGCGATTCATCGTATGGAATCGCTATAGTGAACTCGACCTTGAAAGTGCAGAATCGCCCACACATATTTCAGCAAAGTACGAGTATACCCAAACGGACCGTGATTCATCCGACGACTGGATGACTTCGCCACGATTGAACGATCGTAGATCAAATATTCGGGATGCTCGCGATATAAGCCCGCCAGGATCGGCCATTCCTCCCCGATCGCCACAGCTTCATCGAACGGACCAAAGGTATCAAACGCAGTCGATGTGCAAAACATCAGTGCGGGCATCGCCTTGGCGCGCGCCAAAGGCAATCGCCTCACTTGATTCCAAAACTGCCACCACATCCAAGCACGGACGCTCTTTTCCAATGGCGCCAATGAGGTAATTCCAGCGACCAACTCTTGATCACGACACCGCTCGACGATGCGACACAGCGCATCAACAGGAATGATTGTGTCCGCGTCAATGAAAACCAAGATCCGACCGCTGCTATGACGGCGTCCTGCGTTGCGCGCCCGCGCGGCGCCCAGCGTCTCCAACGGTACTACGGTAATTTGCTTGCGATCGTGCAAGCGCTGCAAACACTCGCGCGTACGATCGGTGCTGGCGTTGTCAATCACGAGCAATTCCCAATTTGGCTGGCTCGCATCCGCGGCGCAACCAGTCTCCAACGCCAATGCTCGGCACGCACGCAGTACTTGCTGGACCGTTCCCTCGATCAACCTCTCTTCGTTGCGCGCCGGAATAATCACAGACAAAAGAATCGGCTCCATCCTTTAACCTTTTCGCAACTGGTAGAGATCACAGCGAAGTGGCCAGCTGGGATGCGAAAATGTGTTTCTTTCCAAAATTCTCAATCCCGCTTGAGCAAAAACAAACTCCAAGGAGTCACGGTTAAAGTAACGTGTGGGCTGTAGTGGACAAGTCCCCGCGGGGACCAAACCAGCGATCCGAGCCATGTGGTATCCAAAACGACCAAAGAAAAACTCCTGCACCCGCAAGACCTGCCTCGCCAAGGGACTCTTATAAGTGGTTTGCAAGACGAGCACCTTGCTTGGACTAACGCGCGCCGCATCAGCCAACAATGCCGCCGGCTCCGGACAGTAGTGCAAGACGTATAAAATTAAAACGCAAGCGGCCGAATCACTGCCCAAGGGTAGCTTGTCGTCCACGATGATAGTCGGTCCCGGCCCGACCCAATGGATATCGGCAACGTCAAATTCGCTTACTCGCAGGGAAGTGGCTTTGCGGAGCACTTCAGCATTATGTCCAGTACCACTGCCTACATCGACGGCCAGACCCTCCGCGGGCAAGTAAGGTTCTAGGATCTTCAACAACCCCTGCGCGCGGCGTCGCATTATCCAGTTGGCAAGGGACTTCATGCTGTGTCCGCCATTGGTTTATGCATCCCAGCCAGCAGCTTTGCTGACGTTGTCGGTTCGAGCCCAGCTTCCATGAACGCACGAATTGTGGACAAAATGAGCGGCATAAATCCACGTTGAAGATCGACCGGGTGAATTGCGACATTCGGAACTGCAGTGGAGCGCCCTGGCCATTTCTTCATCAGCACGGCCATCGCATGGCTGGCGCCTCCAGGCACAGGAAGCCGTCCCCAATCATAGGACCATGTTGCCAGCGGAATCGATAAACCATCCGCGCGTTGAGATTCGATTCGGCTCCAACGCAACACATGCGTGATCCCCTGCAGGTCTTGCGAGTTCACAGGTAATTGCCAGGCTGGCGGAACGAGTCCCGTGATAGCGACACCAAATAATCTCCGCAGATCCTGCTGCGACTTATCAATGCGAGCCTGAATCTCAGCAAGCGTTAATCCGCCAAACTCGTCTGCTTGATTCGTCAAACGCGATACTACCCCCGGTCGCTTGGTCCGCTGGTGCGTCAAGCCATGCGTCAACAATTCGTCACATCGCGCCACAGACTGCCAGAAGCTCGTCTCATGCTGACGGAATGTCTCGGCATCGCCGTGCCATTGTGGCACGACGGCGCAAGCAAACCGCGACCCTAACAAATCATTGAGCGACTCAAATATCACAAACAGCTGGTCGGCGAATCGTGGCGTGACGTCATGCACGACAACTAAAAACTTCTTCAAATCAGGCCCACATTCCTAAAACTGGTCAATCTACTGGAAACAAACAACCGCATTTGGTCTCCACTTATCATTATCATTGACTTGGCAGTCATAGCTGATCGCTGTTTCGTTCCGGCCCGACAAAACTCTGAAGCACTTTCATAAAACGAAGATCTTCAGCTCCCAAGCCAGCTTTGGTCGCTTCCCGCGGCAGTCGAATCGCCGTGTCGAAAACATCCAGCACGGCTGCACCGGCGAGTCGCAATCCACCGAGTTATAACCATATTCGGCTGTTTGCTGAACCCATTTCCGAAGATCCATTAGCCCACCGACAAGAGAGGATTATTCAGGAATACCAAGACCGTTTTATCGCACCGCCCCTCTTTTAGCAACGCCCGAAGACAGTTGCCAAATGTTCATAACGCGATTGGCATCTTTGATTTGCGTCACTGTTGGCTGCTGGGCGGCATTCAACGTGTGTCACCAAGGTGACCGACTCCTCTTCAACTACCACTACTACGACGGAACCGAACAGCAACGACCCGCCGAGCGGTGAGCGCGGGCAAAACCGTGATGCACAACGCGATCGCCAACGCTCAATAAAATTGTTTACCATTGAGATTGCGACTGGCAGGAGTGCATACCGGAACGGGGGAGCGGATTGGCTACCGTCTATCCCGCGATCAATGGTCGGTTCATTACAACATTTCCAGGGACGGCAAGCCATTCGCGTCATCGCGAATGCTCAATCCGCATTCACCTAAAACGCAAACAATCCGATCGACGCTCTTATCTCCAAAGTTTTGAATACCTGCCAGATCCGAGCGTGATAATTGAATTAGCTGGCTGACGTAAATCACCCCAATATCCTCCAAACCATTGATGGTGCGGAGGTCGAGGGCTAGTTCAGCGACCGCAAGCGAAAGCATTTGCGTTCGTTTCTCCTCGGCAAGCCAATTCTTATCCACGGGGATTCGTGTTTTTGCCATCGTCATTCGCTCCATCGCTCGAACCTAGGAACTGACCTCAGAACACAAATCGCTTGTACCAAAACTTTGCCAAATCCGGACGAAATTCCGAAAAAAAGGACGACTTTTTTACGTGAGCAGAAGACAGTCGCTTGCGGGCAAGAAAGTCTGCTTTCACCCATGCTAAACGCTTTTCTCGATAGAATAACCAATCAAAAATCATCCGCCGCTTTGGCAAAAGCCACGGATATTTATCAGACCTCCGGCTAGGCTGTGAATGTCATTCGTCTCTTAGTAACTGAATAGTTCTCGGGTCCGCGTTGCCACCAAAGTACTTGTCCAAGATTTCTTGGAAAACAGAGTCGACATCAGTCACTTCCGCAAAAAGCGTAGCGCATGATCGGAGCTTCATGTCGTCCGGCTTGCCAAAAATTTCGGTTGCCGTTTTTTCGTTGACAGACAAAGCAGCTTGACTGATCGCAATCAATCGCGGTCCGAGCATCGGATGTTCAAGATAGGCACGCGCTTCCGCCAAGTTTAGAATCCCGTAACGGAGCGCCGTCTCGCTCTGGCCAAGTCCACGAAGCTGCGGGAAAATGTACCACATCCAATGCGACACCTTTTGGCCGTTTCGGACTTCGGACAATGCTTGTTCAAACACCCCAGCTTGCGCCGCTACAAAACGTTCAAGCTTATACGGGTCATTGGTGTCTGTGAGTGATTCTGTCATTTCTACGACCACGATAGGGGGCTAGCGATCTGAACAGGTAACTTCGACGTGGGTTTTGATTTGTCCTAGCATCTACTCGAAAAATTGAACGCTTTCAACCCAAAACATATCTGGTTTGCTGATCAAGATTATCCGTCGCTACCAATCCTAGAACCACTCCGCGTACAGGCGGCAATCAATAGACCGAATTCAGATTATCCTCGATGAGCCGCGAAATTTTTCGACGTTCTTAATGAACGCTGAATTGAGCTCCGTCCGATCAATGTACGTGTGGGGCTCAACCATTCCGAACCAATGCTGCTGTCCATTCACACTTATATTCCATTCATGTTTTATCTGCTTGAAGCGACTTTCATATCGACGATATCTCACCTCGTCCATTTGCGACCATGACAGGAAAGCCCCCCAACTTTGACTCCATTGTCATACAAAGAAATAGCTGGAGCATGCCTCAGAAAGCCAAAAACCGAACTAAGCATCAGAGTCACCGCGAGCAAAAGAGGATAAAACATCCATTGTGCACCCATGAAATTGCCTTTCAAAAAGAATCGCAATAAGCCGAAAGCAGCCGTTGCCAGCAAAACTGCGCCGGCAAAATTGAGCATAAAAGACGCTGCCTTCGGGGGAGCGTACTCGGCGATCAGATGCCTATCGGGCATGACAACAACCACTTCTTGTTTTTTGTGCAAGTCAAGTTTACGGGGGGGGACAGCGATTTTACTTTGCGATCATGCCCAATCGCTGTCTGGATTTCCAAACCGCTAGCACCACTGCTGATAGTGCTTGCGGAAAAAAACCTCCGTGACTTTGGCGAATCCAAAGTACACGGTTCGCAGGCTACGCCAACTTGTCGGGCCCGAAAGCAAACCACAGAAATCACCGAAACGATGAAGCAGTACCTGGGAATGCCTTTGGAATCCATCGATTCCGCGATGGTACCGGAAAGTTTCCTTTGCTGACGACAATACTTGTGCTTTTTTTCCACTTCTCCGCTTACCTATACCATAGGAACAGAAAATCGCCGTGACACCGTTGTTCGAGCATCTATCCGATGCAGGAAATTCGCTGCTTTTCACTGAGCGAAGAACCTGCGTGCCTCCGGATGCAGCACCATATTTTGAAATTCGGCGGCAGCTCGGCGGGGAATCAGACGGGTGTCAAGCAGTGGATCGGCATAGATGGCTGTCAACGCGGCGCTGACCAGTACGTTAGGGGTGTCAAGCCGCGCAGTGAGGAAAGCTGGCATGCCCACCGTATCAATCCCTTGTTCGGGCACTGAACCGGGCGGGTACTCGGCGGCCGGAATATGCATCGGCCGTAGCGTCGGATGATCTTCGGAGACTCGTCTCGCTTCAACAATCGGCAGCAATTGAAATTGCCCCGATTGCAGCAAGTTAGTAACAACTTGGCTACCAGTCCCAATGCAAACAATCGCTCCTTCAACTTGATCGAGTTCGTCGAGGTCCCCCCAAGAACTGACGACCAGGTTTAGATCCGATTCTCCCATACCATACGAGTCAAATAGCAGGGTGGCTGCCAAGCGTGATCCGCTTCCTTCTGGTCCCACGGCCACGGCCCTGCCCCGTAGCCCGCCGATGGATTCAATCTTCGCAGAGCGGCGAACGAAGACATGCACCATTTCATAAAATAGGGGGGCGACCACGCGGAGGTTTTCACCACGAATGGTCGATGCTTGCAACGGCGCTAATTCCAGGTCGCCAGCTAACAATCGCTGACGGTTATCGAGCGAGCCCTCTGAAGATATGACGGTCGCATCGACTCCATGACTGCGCGAAATTCGCAAAGCTAGCTCGCCAGAAATTTCATCATAAACGCCTCCCGGAACTCCTCCGGCAATCCGCACATAATCGGGCATCCGACCGCGATTCCAATTATCAACAATGACGAACGTCGCCAGCAGAATGGGCAACAGGATCACCAACGCCAACATGCTGGTTTGAAACCTACGATGCGTTTGGCTGGCATCCACAAATCGTCTGCCGCTGAGCGCAGCGACAATCGGCACATCGTTGACCCAGTTCCACAACCGTTGTACGGGACCGCGAGGTTTTGCCAGCACCGGGCGACCTTGTAAATATCGCTCTAAGTCCTCGGCTAAAGCTTTGGCGGATTGATAACGACGTTTAGGATCTTTTTCTAAACACTTCAGCAAGATAGTTTCCAAGTCGGCTGGCACGTCATCGCGAAACTCACGAGGGCTTGGGGGGGCCCGGTGAATAACTTGCATCAACGTTTCCATTACGGTATCGCCAGCGAACGGCGAACGCCCGGTAACCAGAGCGAACAACACGGCACCGAGCGAGTACACATCTGCCGTGCGGTTGGCGCGATCTCCATGCCCCATTGCCTGTTCGGGGGCCATGTAGTTGGGCGTGCCAACCGCTGCTCCGCTGCCAGTTACGCTGCTTTCCGCATCCGTATGTTTTGCTAAACCGAAGTCGGTGATTTGAACTTGATCGTGTTCATCGATCAACACGTTTGCCGGTTTTAAATCGCGATGCAAAATGCCAGCTTGATGGGCATGGTGAATGGCGTGAGCGCAATCGCGAACGTAGCGAGCAGCCAACATGCAGGGGAGCGGGCCGTCCGACAATAAGTGAGCCAAGTCGATACCTGGCACATAGTCCATGGAAAAGTAGTGGTGCCCATGCAGATAGCCGAAGTCATGGACGGTGACAATGTTGGGGTGTTTGAGCCGCCCCGCGGCCCGTGCCTCGGTGCGGAAGCGGCGAACTTCTTCTTCCCCGGCGAACACTCCGGAACTGATCATCTTGACCGCCACCTGACGATCAAGATTTCGTTGAGTCGCCAGATAGACGACCCCCATGCCACCACGTCCGAGCATGCGTTCCAGCCGATAATCCCCCAAGTCGAAAGGGAGTGGCGGACCAGCTTGTTTGTTGCCAACCGCGTCGCCCGGCAACGTCGCGTTGTGGGCGGCGCGGACCGCCGCCGCATCACCACTGTGCGGCACCTTGGCAAGTGGCAGCGTCGGCGCCCTCATTGGATCGGCATCGAACGAGCCGGCGCCCGTCGCGTCCGTATCGACCGGACCGGTCGGCTGCGGTTGCTGTAAGTGCCCGGTAAAGCCCGCACCAATCGTCTCGGCATCGGGTGAGACAGGCGGTTTTGCGGGCTCCGATTCAGCGACGACGAACCGCTGTAACAAGTCGGCCGTGGCGATCAAATTACCGAGTTCCGGGGCCAGCTCAGGAAACTGAGCAAGAAATTCGCTCCGCCGCTGGTCGCTGCTGACCTCGGGGCGATCTCCACTGCGAGCATCTCCGGCGAACTCCTCATCCAGACTCGTTGCATCGCAGAGCTTCAAGTAGGCGGCGAAAGCCGCGTCGAGCCGGCCCGCTTGGGCAGTTTCCTCGTGAGCCTCCTCTTCGCCATCAACCTCTTTGGCCTGCTGGACGACTTCCCGATCCGCCGGGTTGGGCAATGCATTTCCCTTGTCGATTCCCGCAGTGGCTGGCCCCGCGGGGGCAGGCAGCTCGGGAGTTCGGGAGGGATGCAAGGGAGTTTCCAGCTCGCCGGAGCTGGGAAGTTTGTCGGATTGGTCAGCCATTAAGGACTCGATAATTGGTCAAGAGCATGCTCAGCATTCAAATGTCCCATAGATGATTCGCAAATTCCAGCGATTTCTGGTTGCCTAATCGACCATAATTTCGCGGAGTTTGCGGAGACCCCGTTTGAGTAGCCCGGCAGCGGCGGTTTCCGACTTGCCCATCCGCTCGCAAATAGCCGCCAAGGGGAGCCCCTCCATGTACCTCAAACGGACCGCTTCGGCTTGCGTTTCGGGCAATTGAGTCAGTGCATCGAGCATCGCCATCGCCGCCTCCTCGCGCATCACGCGGCGACTCGGGCTGGTGGTGCTGCCTGGCATTTGGGCAAACCAGTTGGCGGCCGCCGAGTCGTTTCCGACATTGACTTCGCGGCCGATCGATCTTTTTTGAGCCGACACGTGTCGCGCCACGGCGGTGGCTACGTTATGCTTAAGGATGTTCCGAATCCAGCCGGCAAATTCGGCGGGAGTTTGGCCGCGAAACGAAGGCAGGTCGCGTTGCGCTTCCAAATAGGTATGTTGGACGATGTCGGCGGGATCGATTCTCCGCCGCAGGCGGTCGTCCAAGTAACGATGGGCCAGCATCAGCAGGTAACCGCGATACTGTTCCAACAACCGCCCGAGCATATCGAGATCACCCGATTTTGCTCGCGTCAATAATTCAGTCGTCGATTCGTCGGCCACTGGAAAATCTACCCGCTGATCGGAATTGACTACCCTTACCAACCTTCTAGTGTAAGAAGCGAACAGATTAAAGTCGTGGGTGTTTGTCACTTTTCCAACACGATAATAATCTCCGCAGTTCACCCCTTGTTTGTGGTTTTCTCAGGAATTTTCATGACTACGCAGTTCTTGACAATGAATCGCCGGTTTGCGTTTATCTACCCCCTGATGCTGGGCACCCTGTTGGTGGGCTGCGGAGGAGAGCAAGAAACGGTCATCGAGCGAGTGGGCAATGGCGAACCGATCCGGCCCAGCGCCGAAGTTTCCCACTCCGGCGCCCTGGCTGCTACGGCTGGCGACCTTGCCGAACTCGACCTGCCCGAGGGCCCACCCACCGATCCGTTGGTCGAAGTGGAGGTTTCGCCTTGGGAAGAAATTATGGCGGCAGTCAAGTCGTCGGGAAAGCCCGTCGTGCTGGACGTTTGGTCGTTAAACTGCCAGCCCTGTATGCGTGAATTTCCCGGCCTAGTGAAACTGCACACCGAGTTTGGCGATCAACTAAGCTGCATTTCCGCCAATATTGATTACGACGGCCGTCGTACCCATCCACCGGAAAATTATTTCACCGACGTGATGGGTTTCTTGCAATCCACCTCCGCTCGCACCGAAAACTACATTTGCTCCACCCCGAGCGAAGACGTCTACACGGCTTTAGAGATCGTTTCGATCCCCGCCGTGTTGCTGTTTGATGCTGCTGGAAACGAAGTCGCCCGCTTTGTTGATGAAGGCGAAACGATCGGCTTCACTTACGAGGAACATGTCATGCCGGCGGTTCGCAAGTTACTCGCCGAAAGCAACACTTCGGAAGATGCCGGTAGCGTTAGTTCCACCGGCCCACCCGCCGCCGGCGAGCCTGCCCCGGAAGCAGACAGCTGAGCAGCAGCAGACAGCAGAGCTGGGCGAGGTCGCTTTTAGCTGATAAGTTAGGCGGTTCTGAGATCGCCATCCCCGACGGAAGCCTTGATGACATCCATGACTGATCCGTTCCTGCAAATGAGCGAACTGGCTGCGGACCCCCCAGCCATGATTGCCACGTTGGTCAAAGTATATCGCCAACAGCAGATGCCTCACGAGTTATTTGAAGCTTTGAAGATGCAGATGCGGTTGCAACTGGGCCTGCCGGTGTTGCCGGATGACTCGGCTCCACCGCAACCGGAGGACATTGAGCGGCAATTGGAGAGCGGCCTGCTAGCGGCTTGCCGCGAAGTGGGCGCAATGCTGATGCGGGCCGGGCGCGTGCGTGACGGCTGGACCTATTTGCGTCCCACCGGCGATATTCGGGCCGCTGCCGAATTGATCAATCAAGTGCCGGTGCGCGAAGACAATGCGGATGAAATCATCAGCGTTTGCTTACACGAAGCGGTCGATGTGGGACACGGCTTTAAACTGTTGCTGGAGCGGATGGGCACCTGCAACAGTATCACCACGTTCGATCAAGTGCTGACCAATCGTCATTATCGTGAGCAGCGGATCGCCGCGGCGTTGTTGCTCGAGCACGTTTACGGTGAACTTCGCCATTCGCTCATCGCCGACATTCGGCGACGCCAAGAGGAAAAGGGTGCCGCCAGTGCCGACCCGGCCCCGGTTGGTGACGATCAGCCGATTGATCAGTTGCCGGTTGATCAACTGATCGCCAACCGACCTGAATTGCTGGCCGGTGGTGCCTACCATCTCGATACCACACACTTGGCTTCCACGATCCGCATTTGTCGCGTTTTGGAAGAGCAATCCCAGCTGGAGAAGATCAGCCATTTGATTGCTTACGGGCGCAAGTTGCACTCGCAGTATCAATACCCGGGTGAAGAACCTTTCGTCGATTTCTATCCAGCCAACGGCCTGTTCATCGACGCATTGCTGGGGCGCGGAGTCGATCAGGCGATTCGCTATTTCCGCGACAAGGCTAATCAGGTAGACCCGCTGGAGCATGGCACGCGAGCGGTCGAAGTCTACATTGATTTGCTCGACCGCTTAGGCCGACCTCACGATGCTTTGCAAGCCGCCTTGGATTTGATTCCCGCCGACATCCCGGTGACTCGCGTCGCCCCGTTGTTGCTTGAATTGGCCCAGAAAGCTGGCAACTACCAACCGGTGCTCGATTTTGCCCGTCGCCGCGGTGACCTGTTGATGTTCGCCGCCGCCCTGTCCGAAGCGGCGAACATCGAGTCCACGCCAGCCTCATGAGGGAGCTTTCAACAGGCCCCGATTCAACAGGCCCCGATCCAGCAGGCCCAGCTCAGGTCCCTTTAATCGAAGCCTGCGTCAGCTCCGCCAGCGAAGCGGTAGCGGCGGCGCGGGCTGGGGTTCATAGGCTGGAGCTTTGTTCGGCTCTCGAGCTCGGTGGACTAACCCCTTCCCGCGGAACTTTGCAGACCGTGCTGGCCCATGTGTCGCTCCCGGTCGTTGTTATGATTCGCCCGCGAGCCGGTGGGTTTTGTTACGACACCCTAGAGCTGGAGACGATGCGGCGAGATGCGACCGAGCTGCTCGCGGCGGGTGCCAGCGGGATTGTCTTCGGTTGCTTGACGTCTGCAGGGGACGTTGATCTGCAAAGCAGCGAAACGCTCGTCCAGGTTGCTCAACAGTTCCACGCCCAGTCCCCGGCCGCAGAGCGAGCGGCAATCTTTCACCGCGCTTTTGATTTTGTTCGCCAGCCACTAGCAGCACTTGAACAACTGATCGACATCGGCGTGCAGCGGGTGCTGAGCAGTGGTGGCAAAGCAACGGCGATGGAGGGTGTCGACACGTTGGCCGCACTCCAGCGAGCCGCGCGGGGGCGGATTGAAATATTGCCCGGCGGGGGCATTCGTGCCGATAATCTTCTCGAGCTGTTGCGGCGAAGTGGCTGCGCGGCGGCCCACGTGGGAGCATCGCTGCCAATCACCGATGGTTCGCTAGACCACCTGCCGAATCTAAACCTTTGCGACACCCGCTGCTTGGCCGAACATCGCTATCGGCAACTTGACGCCGCGGCCGTTACGGCTGTCACGACTGTTGCCAAGGAGTGGCAGACGTCACCTTAATCGTTACTGGAGGCTGCCGACAGCTGGAACTGACAACAGCCGAAGTCAAACGTACCACCGCGGGCGCGCAGCTTGCTGAAGCCCCCGTTCCAAGCGTAGTAAACGTACTTGCCATCGCGGTACGAGGTGGCGATCTGGGCGTGATAGAGAGTTCGCAAATGATGCGAAACCAAGCCGATTTCCATGTCCAACGCCAGGGCCACATCAGAAACGGTTAGCGGTCCGGCTTGGAGCGCTTTGAGGATGCGCAAACGAGTCGGATCCGCCAGTGCCTTGAGGTACACCGCGCACTGCTCCACATCCACCGGCTCGCTATCTTCGCTCATCGCACGCACCACCTGTTCAAGCCCAAATAGAATCGGCCGGGCATTGTCCAGCAAGTTTGCTGCGGCGTCAAGCAAACAAGCCCCCGGCTTCAATCATGACATGCTGGGAGCTGAACGTTGTCCCGCAACTTGCGAACCGGATCCATGGGGCGCAAATCACACCCTCCACTAACCTCGTTGACCTTCAACTGGCCGAAAGCGAACTCCAAAGGAATCTGCGGCGATGTGCTCGATTCGTGGGGAAAGGCCCAATGCTTTGCCTGGACTTCCACGTGGCAGCAATGAACCCCACGCTGGCCGTCACCCTGGCTGGAGACCGCCCAGCCATGCTCATTCGCCGTGGCCCGAATCCCTGCGAAGACCTGGCGAATCTCAGCCGTTTCGTCACGCAAATCAATTCCGATATGATCAAGGAAGGGACGACTGCGACGTTGGCACTCAGTTTCCAATAACTCATCCTCGGAAACTGGGATCGATGAAAAGATTAAATTGACATAACCATCGTGATTATATTTCACAAACCCTTCCTTACCGTATTCCAGTTCGCAGAACTGGGCCAGGAAATTATTGAGCTCTGGTTCGTTGGCGTCATCAACTTTGATATGCAAGTGGACTGATTGACAGTGTTGCATCGCTAAACGAAAAGGAAATTCAGTTTCGCTAATCGCTAACACACGCGCCTGTTCACAACTGTTGATCAAGCGACGCTGCACAAGCAAATCGGTGACAGTTTCGAGTAAGTCAGCGGCAGACATTTTAGCTCCCATTTGCGTTAGAATCGGCCAACACCAAGGCAAATTGTTGACACCTTGAGCTAAACAGTCTAACGTTCGTTGGATTGTTGGCAAGTAGTACCTTTGCAGATAGTCCGCTTTGCGGAGGGAGATGGATGATGAGCGAGAATACGGCAAGCAACGCGATTCGGGTGCCAGCCCGCGGAAACTTCACTCCTCGGTGGCTGCTGATGATTTGGCTATTACTGGGCAGCGGCGTCGCCGTGGGCTGGCCGCCAAACTGCCTTTTGGGACAGACAATTGCTGACACCCCGGCTCAGACCTTCGATCCCTTTGACTCGCGTCATGATCGTTTCTTCCCGGCCGAGATGCGGCAGTGGCAAGAGGCAGCCGAACCGCTGGCCAAAGGGCTGCCTGCGGCCGAGGCGCTGCGGAATCGATTGCTTGCAGCCGACGCTGCGGGAAAGTATCGGCTTGAGTTGATCTGCGAGACAGTGGAGAAATTTCAAGCCGCTTCGGTGGAGAAACTGGGGTCGCGCCGTCCGATCGCCAACTTTCAAATGTCTTCTCGGCGATTGCTTAATCAGCTGCGCGGCCACGAAGCGATCTCCAGCAACAGCTTTACCGCCTTCGACGGTCGCTGGTTTGGCCGCTGGGGAAATGATGCGGTGAATCATGACTGGCAGCCCAGTGAGCATTTTACTCCAGCCCGCACATTCGCTCCGGCCAAGTCCTCAGTGCTAGCCTTGCAATACGCCTGGATCAGCAACGGTTTTGGCTGGAACTACTTAGTCTCGCCCGCTGCCGACGCGGACGGTGAATCAACCGGCGAGCAACCTTACATTCTCGGCATGGTCTATTACTTTGCGGGGCAAGACTTTAAAAACATTCGTGGCGAAAAGCCACATGTTGGTTTTGCGGATGGCTCCACGCGATTAGTGTGGATCACCGAGCGGGAGGTGTTTTTGGAAGAGGTATTTCCACATGCCGAGCCAGCGAAGACCACCTATGCGATCACCGCTATCTACCATGATCTGCTCAGCGACAAGCCGACGGTAACGGGGCGAGCGACTCAAGCGATTTACACGCGTGATCCCTCCAACCGCCCCGCATTTTATGAGTTTACTTGGTAGCGGAACTATCAGGAGCGGCCCGCAATGTTCTATGCGTGGCTATGTTACATTTCTTACGTACCCGCCAACCCTCTCGGCCGTTCTCGATCGCCGCTCATTCGAATATTCATACGAGCATTAGAAATATTACAACCGCTGCGACGGCGCAAATCGGGAAGTTTACAGACCACGAAGCGCGGGTTCGCAAAAGCGCTAACTGCTGGCCCGATCAAGCAGCTTGCTTGGTGGCTTGCTGTGCGAGTGCTTCCTGCGAGCTGTCCCGGTGAAGCCGCTTTGAGCCTTTGCAAAGCGATGTGGGGGTGCCCAACAATTGGGCGAGCGGCCAGCGACGAACTAGCAACTCAAAACTCAGCAAGGAAAACGCCAAGCTAATGCCGGTAGCCAGCGATAGCTTGACGGTGGGCCACATGCTTGGTAGGTAGACTTTCAGTGAGATATGAGTCAGTGCCACCAGGGGATGGTGAATTAGATAAATCCAGAACGAAGCGGCTGCCAAGTAGCTTAGCCGTGGTCCCGACTTCCAGTCATATCGGAGCGCTAAAAAAAATAGACCGAGGGCCACGAGCCAGCCCGCGGTGACCGCCAAGCTGGCAACCAGCAACCGGCTTGTCCAGCTGACATCCGCAAAGTCCTCTTGGCCGGCGGCGGTGATTTGCTGCATTAAATTGTTGCCCGCGAGCACCCCCAGCACCATTGCCATCATGCCCAGCAACAGCATACGCTCGCTATGAACCTGCAGCCGCTCGAGAGTTGTTGGCGAGACCGCTAACAGGACGCCGCCCAGAAAGAAGGTTGCGGAAAAATACCATTTGGATGGTACGGGAAGAAACGCATGTTGAAATCCAAACACTACTTCTGGTCGCAACAGAAGCGTCAGTCCGCCACTGATGATCAGTCCGCCAAGCAGCAGCCAGTGCCTGCGTTGACGATCAACAACGTATCGCAAGGCGGGATTTAAGGCTGCTAGGCCAAGGCAGTACAGAAACACGTACTGCAAGAACCACAGGTGACTTAAACCCCACAGATTTTTGTCGCTGCCATCGGTAAATTTGAGGCTGCGAATTTTTCGCGGAGTAACTTGGCCCTCCACTAGCCAACCACACAGCCAGATATAAAGGTCCACCGTTAGGATCACCGGTCCCAACAGCAGCAACGGCAAGACCAAACGGGTAAACCGGTTCGCGACAAAGTCCTCGACCCCCAACCTGCCCAATTGCAACGCGGCAAAGTAACCGGCCAGTAGCAGAAAAATGGGCATCACGACCAATTCGATCGACCAACCCAGCCAATTCACGATCCGGCTTGGCATATCGGCCACCGGCCACACCAATCCTGGCATGGGGGTTTCCAAATAGGGCATCGCAGCATGCAACACGACGACTCCAATTGCCGCAGCGACGCGCAGCAAATCGAACCCGCCGGCACGCAACGGATGCGTGGAAACCTTGGCGATCGCCATAACTGTGAACCCAACATGCAACACAATGGCTTGGTTGCAGGCGAGCTTCGGAAATTTTGACCGCTCAGGGCAAGACTAATTTTGACCGCGACTCGTTTTAGAAAAGCCGGGTTCTGGCGAAGAAACTTAGAACCTATCCGAAAACCATTAGCCGCTTTGGCGCTAGCCGGCGGTTCTTTTGGGTTTTCGGATAGGTTCTAAATTATCCGGCGATCGGCAAGCTGGTGGGGCGAGGTGAACGCATGGCGCCGTTCTCGCGGGCATCAAAGGTCGCCTCGACATATTCGAAAATCTGCTCTGGGGTTTCGAAATATTGTTCGTAACACCAATCGTCATCGAACTCGCAAGCATCTGTGCTGTAGTCACGGCAGATTTGCGGGCGGGTTTCGTAGATCCCGCAGCGGTAATCATCTTGCAAATGCTTGCAGGTGGTGTGAACAAGTAAATACCAGACTCCATCGTCGACAAAGATCGTCGCCCGGTCGTGCAGTAGATACCACCGCATGAAGTCGAAATCACGGCGTTCGGTGGGAGTCTCGATCGGCAGCGCAAAGTAGCGGCAGCACTTGGCTGTGCAATGATCACACAGGTTGTCTCCGGTTGGAACTTCCTCCCGCGTCGGTTTATCAGAAGTCAATTGGGGCATGCGAGTGATGGCTTGCGGATGAATCGGAAAGGTGGACAAAAGTTAGTCAGCACATGCTAACAGGCGAACAACTGGCGGAGGCGCGGTTTGACCATCGCCCCCGTTCGCGGGCACAACCTATAGATTACTCTACTGGAGGTCGCCAGGAACCTGCCAATTTGGTTCGCAAGAAAGTTTGTTTTCGGCAGCCAAAGTCCTGCATCAGCCTCTTCGTTACCCCACGTTTTTGATTGTTGTCCCGCAGTTCCCGAGCAGACTCGCAGATGGAAGTTATCATCACCGCCTTGGGCCCAGACAACGTGGGCTTGGCCGACCCGATCATTCATTGTTTGACCGGGCTGGGGGCGCGGATCGCCGAGATTCAGATGTATGACCATGATGAAGAGCAATTGTTCGCTATGCTCTGCCGGTTCGAGCTCGAGCCTAGCCGTTTTGCGCGTCTCGGCGAGGAGCTGATGCCGCAAATCGCTGAACAAACTGGCTTAGCGATTCGCGTTTGGAGTCCCGAGTTGCGTGCGGAGCGGCCGCGGTTGGCAATTTGCACGACCTATTTGGAGGCCACACCTAGGGCGGTGCTGCAAGCGGTGGGCGAGCAGCGAATTCGCGCGGATGTGCCTTTGCTCATTGGCAACCGCCAAAAATGTTCGCAACTTGCTGCGGAGTTCGGCGTCCCTTTTGTGTGCATTGGCGATGCCAATGGGGTCGCCGATGATGCCCAAATGGTGAAGCTACTTGATCAACATGAAATCGACTACGTGGTCCTAGCGCGATACATGCGGGTGTTACCAGCCAGCACGTGTTGGCAATTTGCGGGCGGTCGGATCATCAATTTGCATCACGGGTTACTGCCCGGTTTTCCGGGATTCCAGCCTTATCATGATGCCCACGCCTCGCGCATGCTGACCTTCGGGGCGACTTGCCATTTCATCATTCCGGAATTGGATGCCGGCAATCAAATCATCAATCAGCGTACCTTTTCAGTCGCCCCCGGAACGCCGCTCGCCGAGGTGATCAAGCAGGGCCAAGAGGAGAACGAACCGGCTTGCCTCGCTGAAGGGGTGCGGCGAGTTGTCGATCGCGAAGTGCAGCTCCATTTTCACCGCGTGGTTGCTAGAAAGC
>CAZHTX010000004.1:0-35032 GCA_964535475.1 uncultured Pirellulaceae bacterium | reverse complement strand
GTCGGTTGGCAAAACAAACGTCAGGCGATGCCGGGCGCAGCAGTAGCGTGGTCTCGGCCGGCGTGTAGCAGTAGCGTGGTCTCCCGGCCTATTGCCGTGGAAACAACTCGGCAGTGCTGAGGACGCGGAAAAATTCTTGTCGGCAAGCGTCCAAATCAGTCGCCGACCTGGGAATCACCAGCACATCTCCCTGTTCTGGGGCCGCAACAGGCGAGAAGGTTAGCGCGTTACCCACAAAGTCGGCGCGACGCACTTCAGCGTTCCGCCAACAGTTGTTGCGGTTCAGCCAGACCAAAGGGGCGCCATCTCCCAACTGGTTCGCGCGACCAAGGTCGGTGTTAATAAATCGCTTCATATCTAACGTAAACGGATTGTCAGGCAACCCATCGAAGTGATTGGACTTAAACACCGAATCACGCTCCCAAAATTGCCCGCCCCCCCAATCCACATTGCGTGTCCGTTTAGCAACAATATAAGCCGACCAGCCATCCTTGCCGTTGTAGTTATTGCTGCTGACCATCAAATTAAAGACCACCATGTTGGCAGCAATCTCCGGATTGGTCAGCAGGGCGTTGGCGACGGTTGTTAACGGACCGCCGGCGATGACGAGCAACGGTTTTTCAGGCGTCGCCCGCAGCGCCTCCGCCACAATGAGTTTACTGCCCGCCGTTGGCTGAGCCTCCGTGTCATTAATGTTACCACTCGCTGGCCGCGCCAACACTCGCTCGGAACCAATGGTTAGCTCGGGGATATTTTTTAAACCCGACTCACGAGCTAGCTTTAACGCCTTTTCAGCATCTTCCACGCTTTGCTGGAGTGAATAGAGATAGCCCTGATCCCATTCCCACATATCTCGCGAGACGATGTTGCCGCGCAAGTCGGCTTTACCCAGGCTCGCCAGCGACCATAGGTAGTTATTATCAAAGACGTCAAACCACCAATCGTTGTCGTAGATAATCGGGTTCTCCGGCCCAACACCGAGCAGGCGAACTGCGCCGTTTTCGATCACGTATTGCGGCAGCTCGGCAGCCTCCACGGACGACTGGCCCGGGGCAACGAACATGGCATTCGCGGAAATCAACAAACAAACGACCAAGATGCGATGGTCGGCAGCCGCTCGCTTACCTCGTAACCAGTTACAGTTAACCATTTTTTGCTCCAGAGTCGGACATAAGAAAACCAACCAGCCGCGTTCAGTTTTGCGTGACCGTCATATTTTACGCAGATCGCAATTCGAAATGTTTGGGCCCCCGCCGGCTTTCTCATCCCGCACTGCTCTTTCTAGAGGATTATCGTGCGGGACGCACCGATATTAACCGATAGTCGCGTCATCCCAATTGGCGCTAGGGTAGCAGCTGACAGTTAACCGCTGGCAGCTAAACCGTTTGCGGATATGTTCGAGTTGTGTTCGTTAGGAATTTTGACTTCGGCCCATGGTTATTGACGGTCCCCCTCGCCCCCGAAGTGGACAGTGGTTGTCACTGCCGCTGCTGCTGATGCTGATCATGCTCACCGGCTGCGTCGGTCGTGAGGTTGTGGGGCCTCTTTCCCTGCCAAACCCGACACCATTCTCACCCAGCGGCGAGTTAAAAGTACCCGATCGCTGGTGGACAACTTTCGAGGATCGTGGCCTAAATTCACAGGTTGAGCAGGCGTTCGGTGGAAATTTCCCGTTAACCGTTGCGCTCGAACGATTACGCGCAGCCCGCGCGGTGACCCGTCGCGAAGCATCCGATCTGTTTCCCGACCTGGATGGGGTGAGCAGAACGCAGAGTGAATTCCGGCCCGGGGAGGACACCCGTCGACTGACTTGGGGGTTAGAAGCTTCCTATCAGGTCGACTTGTGGGGTGAGATTCAGTCGCGAGTTGAAGCGGAACGATTGCGGACTGCGGCGACAGATGCCGACTATCACGCGGTGGCCTTGACGTTATCAGGCGATATCGCCCGCACTTGGTTTTCGTTGATCGAAGCACGCGCTCAATTGGAATTGCTCGCTGTGCAATTGGAGACCAACCGCACGGGGCTGAAATTAACTGAAGCGCGGTTCGGATTGGTGGGAGAGACTCGCGGCGCCGACGTGCTCCGGCAACGACAACTCGTCGAATCGACACTCGAGCAAGAGGTGATTGTCCAGGCTCAAATTGAGGTTTTAGAACACCGGCTTGCGGTGTTGTTGGGGCAGATGCCGCAATCGACCACTTTTGAAACGGGTGCGGAATTGCCCACGCCCCCTCCGCTACCGGACGCCGGACTGCCCTCGGAATTGCTGCAACGACGCCCCGACGTTCGACGCGACTATTTGGCGTTTCTGGCTGCCGATAGCGACTTGGCATCTGCGATCAGCACCCAGTATCCTCGAATTAACTTAACGGGATCCGTGCTGAATGCCGCCGAACAGCCGGAAAATTTGTTTCGCGACTGGTTTGTTTCGCTCGGCGGTCAGCTCATCGCGCCCCTGATCGACGGTGGCCAGCGTCGCGCCGAGGTCGCCCGCACTGCGGCGGTGGTCCGGCAACGGTTCGCCGAATATGGCCAGACCATGCTGGTTGCTTTTCAGGAAGTCGAAGACAATTTAATTCGCGAAAAATATCAAATTGAACGCCTCAAGCACCTCGATGCCCAAGTCGTGCTGGCTCGTCAAGCCTCGGCGCAACTGCTGGAACAGTACAGCAGCGGGGACACCGACTATCTTTCGGTGCTGACGGCGATCACCGCTGAGCAACGTTTGCAACGCGAAACCCTTTCCGCTCGACTAGAATTGATTAATATTCGTATTGGCCTTTATCTCGCCTTGGCCGGCGATTTCGAACCGACTCAGCAAGCGGGCGGGATCGCACCTTTTACCGTGGAGCTATCTCCTGAGATTATTATCGATGAATGACGCCGATGAATGACGCACCGCTAACGCAGCAAAAATGGCGCTGGCTACGTATTTTTGGTACCGCGGTTGTTTGTCTGGCCATTCTCGCTGGGTCAGCGGCGGCGATTGCGGTGATCAATCAAACGGAGCCGACGGCGCAACAGATCAATGCCACCAGAAAATCTGCCGCGATTGTTGAAACATTGACTGTTCAGCGAGATACCTATTCGCCCCGCTTGGTCGTGTTGGGGACAGTCGAACCCGCACAAGACTTGATGCTTAGTCCACAGGTCAGGGGGCAAGTTATCGAATTGTCGCCCACCTTCGTCCCCGGCGGAATGGTTCCCAAAGGGGGCTTGTTGCTGAAACTTGATCCCGCCGACTTTGAGAACGCGCTGTCGATCAGCGAGAGTGAGTTGGAACAGGTGGGCGCCTCGCTGAAGATCGAAGAGGGGCGTCAGAGTTTGGCAAAAAAAGAGTTGGCGTTGCTGGAAGATTCGATCGGGCAGATGAATCGCTCGCTCGTTCTTCGCGAACCACAGATCGCTTCGATTCGAGCCGAGGTCAGCGTGGCCGAGTCGGCGGTGGACCGGGCAAAGCTAGACCTCGAACGAACCAACATATTCGCTCCCTTCGATGCTCAAATTCTCAGTCGCTCTGTTAACGTGGGTTCGCAAGTTGCCCCCGGCGATCAGTTGGCACGTCTCGTCGGTATCGATGAGTATTGGATTTTTGCCGCGGTCCCAGTCCGAAGTCTGCGTTGGATTCAATTCCCTGATGCCGACGAGGAAGGCTCGCTGGTGACTTTACGTAACCCCGATGCTTGGCCTCCCGATACCGAACGTTGTGCCCGCGTGGCCAGAATGATCGGTTCGTTAGATCAACAAACACGTTTGGCTCGCGTGTTGATCACGGTGCCCGATCCATTGGGGCGAGAATCTGGGGAACCGCCGCTAATTCTCGGCACGCTGATTGAAACGGAAATACAAGGACGCGCCATCGAAAATGTTGTGCGGCTCGAACGAAGTTATGTCCGCGATCAAGACACGATCTGGGTGATGCGGGACGGCAAATTGGAAATTCGCGACACCACCGTTATCTTCCGCGATGCCGACTATGCTTACATCAGCGAAGGCTTGGAGAGTGGTGATGAAGTCGTCATCACGACGCTCGCCACGGTGGCCGAGGGGGTGGGTTTGAGGAAAATAGATTCTTCTGCTGAAGCGAACGATTCCTCCGCACAGGAGTCGGTAAATTGAGCCAGCTCCCTGAGAATCTCGACCGGCGCGGCGGTCCCATCGCTTGGATGGCTCGCAATTCAATCGCTGCCAACCTGTTGATGTTCCTCCTGCTTGGCGGCGGGGTGTGGACGGCGCTGACAATGCAGAAGGAGGTGTTCCCTCAGTTCCAACTCGACATCGTTGAGGTCCGAGTCGGTTACCCGGGTGCCGCCCCGGAGGAAGTGGAGCAGGGGATTCTGAGACCAATCGAAGAAGCCATCCGTAACGTGGAAGGTATCCGCGAAATATCGAGTCGAGCGCGCGAAGGACGTGGCGAAGTCCTGATTGAATTGGTCGCTGGCGAACAACGGATGAAGGCGTTTCAAGACATCGATCAAGCTATCAGCCGAATTCGAACATTCCCCGAACAGATTGAACAACCTGAAGTTCGCTTGCAATCACGACAGCAAGAAGTGATGCAAGTGGCACTCTATGGCCCGATTGATATATGGGCGCTGCGGAAGTTGGCCGAACAGCTGCGCGATCAACTTCAATCCGATGAAAATATCACCCAGGTCGAACTGAACCGTGTCCCCGAATACGTCACGCACGTTGACATTCCCCGTCAACGGCTGCGTGAATATGGCCTGACCTTATCGGATGTGGCAAGTATCATTCGGACCTCTTCCCGCGACGTTGCCGCCGGCTCAGTGCGAACCAGTTCGGGAGAGGTTTTGCTTCGTGTCAAAGCACAAAAGCAGTGGGCGGAAGAGTTTGCCGCCATCGAAGTGATCGCCGGACGCGATGGTCCCTCCGTGACACTTGGTGACATTGCCACGATCCGCGATGGATTTGATGATGTCGGCTTCCATTCACAATTTAGCCAGACTCCATCGGTCGAACTGAACGTCTACCGAGTCGGTTCCCAGTCGCCGATCGAAGTTGCTCAGGCCGTCGAAAAAACGATGGCGGAATTCGAGACCGTGCTACCGCCGGGGGTTAAATGGCGGATCGATAGCAATGACGCCGAGGAGTTTCGACGACGGCTATTTCTGGTCATGGAAAATGCTGGGATGGCGGTTGGGATCGTGTTGCTGATCCTCGCCGTCTTTCTCGAATTCCGCCTGGCCTTTTGGGTGATGATGGGAATGGCGGTCTCGTTTATTGGCGGCATCCTGTTGTTGCCGACCGTTGACGTGAGCATCAACATGATTTCCCTCTTCGGCTTTTTAGTTGTGTTGGGGATCGTTGTCGACGACGCCGTGGTAGTTGGCGAAAACGTCTATGAGAAACGACAAACGGAAGGCAACAATCTCAACGCTGCTATCGACGGCACCCGCGAAGTGGCTGGGCCTGTCACATTTAGTATCTTGACGAACATCGTCGCCTTTGTGCCGCTGATGTTTATTCCCGGAGAGACTGGTAAATTCTGGGCGCCGCTACCAGTTGTGGTCATCATCGTCCTCTCACTATCGTTGGTCGAGTCGCTATTTATTTTGCCCGCCCACTTGGCACACACCCGGACCGTCAAACAGCATGCCGGTGGCCTGCGGGGTTGGCTGCATCGCGGTCAACAAGCCTTCAGTCACGCATTTAACCGGTTCGTGAACTTTGCTTTTCGCCCGGTGCTAACCCTTTGCTTAAAATTTCGTTACATCACCACCAGCCTTGCGATTGCGTTGTTCCTGATCGTCGGTGGATACGCAACCAGCGCGCACATGGGCATGATTTTGATGCCAGAGGTTTCCGCCGATGAGATCGAAGCGGGTGTTCGCATGCCGGTGGGCACGACACCCGATCAAGCGGCCGAGATCGCCAACACGGTGACTGCTGCCAGCATGCGAATGTTTGAGGAACACAACCTCTACGAAATTGCTGAGGGCATTAAGACTAACGTGCGTGGGCAGGACTTTATCGACGTCGAGATTGTGCTGAAACCGCCCGATGAACGGGATATGAACGCCAATCAAGTCATTGAGTTGTGGCGAGATTCCATCGGTGATTTGCCGGGTGTCAACCAAGTGACATTCGAAGCTGAAAGCGGTCCCGGTGGCTACCGTAAAGATATCAGCATCGATCTCAGTCACAGCGATATCAAAGTTTTGGAGAAAGCAGCCGAAGCATTTCTCGCTCGCGTCGAACTGTTTGCTAACGTGCGTGATGTCAGTGACAACTACAACAAAGGCAAAGCTCAATATGATTTCCGGCTACGACCCGAGGGCCGCGCACTGGGATTGACCGACGAAGAACTGGGCGACCAGCTGCGTGGTGCTTTCTTCGGCTCGATGGCGCTGCGAATGCTACGTGGCACTAATGAAATCGAAGTCCGCGTCAAACTACCCGACGAGCAGCGCGAGGATATTCATAACTTAGAAGACCTTATCATCCGCACCCCCAGCGGCGCGGAAGTCCCGTTGCTGGATGTCGCCGAAGTCCAGGAGAACATCGCTTTCACCGGCATCAACCGGCGAGACGGCCGTCGCGTCATCAACGTCTCGATGGACATTGAACCTAAACGAGCGGTCACGCAGGTCATCAAGGCGCTGCAAGCGGAAGAGTTGCCGCAATTGCGAAAAGACTATCCAGGTGTCACTTGGAGCTTCGAAGGCAGCAACGCGGAGATGCGACAGGCCACCGCTTCGCTGTGGGGATCTTTTGGGCTGGCTTTGGCCGTCATCTATTCGCTGCTGGCAATTGCATTTCGTGGCTACGTCCAGCCCTTAATCGTCTTGGTCGCAATTCCATTTGGGATTGTCGGTGCCGTGCTGGGACATATCTTGCTGGGCTACGATCTTTCCCTTGTCAGCTTGATGGGTGTGATCGCGCTCTCCGGCGTAGTGATTAACGACTCCCTGATCATGATCGATTACGCCAATCGGCGACGCGGCGAATTTTCCGCTTTCGAGGCAATATTGCAAGCCGGACTACGCCGTTTTCGCCCCATCATGCTCACCACCGTAACTACCTTTGGCGGACTCGTTCCATTGATTTTCGAAGATTCGTTGCAGGCTCAATACATTATTCCCATGGCGATTTCGCTCGGTTTCGGTATTCTTTTTGCCACCGCAATTATCTTGGTACTCGTGCCCTGTTTGTACCTGATCTTGGAGGATATCCGAGGCTTTTTCATAGCCCCATCTGAGAACCTATCCGAAAACCATAAAAAGGGCCCGCGGCTAGCGCCGTCGGCTCACAGTTTTCGGATAGGCTCTAAGGAATAACCCCACCGAGAGGCAGCAATCTACCTAACATGTCAGCGCCTCTCTCACGGCTAGTCGCACGCGGCACGATCATCTGGCTGCTGTTAATCGCAGCCGAAATTGTCCACGGAGTGATCCGCGGCATCTTGCTGCAACCCTGGGTGGGGCAATTTCGTGCTAACCAAATCGGGGTCTTCACCGGTTCGGCGATCATTCTTGGCATCGCTTACTTCACGGTAAACTGGGTCGGGGTCAAAACCCGCACCCAGGCGCTGCTGACAGGCGCGATCTGGCTCGTTCTGACCGTCGCCTTCGAGATTCTATTCGGCATGTTCGTGATGCGGTTATCATGGCGTCAATTGGCCGAAAGTTACAACTTGCCGGAGGGCGGCTTAATGCCAATCGGCTTGCTGCTGCTGTTTCTCAGCCCCCTGATCGCGTTAAAATTTCGGCAACCAACGCGCCGCGCATCACGCTGAACGATTTCGTTTAGAATGGGCTCCAGCCAGCTTACTTACCCACCACTTTTTCCTTCCCAACATGGAGAAATCGATGCGACTGCCACACACCAGGGCACTTCTTCAAGTCGCTTTACCGTTGCTCTTGCTCGTGCTGACAAGCATCCATTCGACCAGCCCCTGTTTCGCTGCCGACAGCCGACCCAACATCATTTTTATCTTCAGCGACGACCACGCGCCGCACGCCATCGGCGCTTACGGCGGCATTTACAACGACCTCGACCCGACGCCCAACATTGATCAACTGGCCAAACAGGGAATGCTGTTCCGCAACAGTTTTTGCACCAACAGTATCTGCGGTCCCAGTCGGGCAGTGATTTTAACCGGTAAACATAGCCACAAAAACGGCTTCATGAATAATGGCAATCGATTCGACGGTTCCCAACAGACCTTTCCAAAGCTGCTGCAAGGCGCCGGCTATCAAACAGCAATTTATGGGAAATGGCACCTCAAGGACACTCCGCAAGGTTTTGACAGTTGGCGAGTGCTGCCCGGCCAAGGTGAATACTACAATCCAATGATGATCGGACCCAATGGTCGAGAGCGCCTCGAAGGCTACTGCACCGACGTGGTCACCGAGCTGGCGCTGGACTGGTTAAAGTCAGGACGCGATCAAGATAAACCATTCATGTTGATGTGCCAACACAAAGCGCCTCACCGCAATTGGATGCCACCGATTCGTTATCTCAACCTTTACGACGACGTTGAAATCCCCGAACCGGCGACGCTTTTCGACCAATACGAAGATAATGCCAGTCCGGCTCGCAACCAAGAGATGGAGATCGATCGCCATATGAATCTGGTGTTTGACCTCTTCACGGATCTTGATCCCCAGGCGAGTGCCGGCAAGCAAAAAGCCACTGATCGCTCCGGGCATCGCAATTTCCGCAACATGACCGAGGCCCAAATCGCAGCTTGGCACCGAGCGCTCGATCCTAAAAACGAGGAGTTCAAAAATTCGCAGCTGACCGGCAAAGAACTTGTTCGTTGGAAGTATCAACGTTACATGCAGCACTACTTGGCTTGCGTAAAATCAGTCGACGACAGCGTCGCATCCCTAATGCGTTACCTTGAGGAAACGGGGTTGGACGAAAACACCGTCGTGATTTATTCCTCAGATCAAGGTTTTTACCTGGGCGATCACGGCTGGTACGACAAGCGGTGGATGTATGAGGAATCTCTTAAAATGCCGCTGATTGTAAAGTGGCCGGGAGTCACCCAGCCTGGTACGACGAGCGATCTGATGGTGCAGAATCTCGACTATGCCGAAACCTTTCTGGAAATGGCCAACGTGGAGATTCCCAGCGACATGCAAGGAGCTTCCTTGGTCCCGCTGCTCAAGGGTGAGCAACACGAAGACTGGCGAGATGCGATCTACTACCACTACTATGAATTCCCCAGCGTGCATATGGTCTCGCGGCATTACGGTGTGCGAACTGAGCGCTACAAGTTGATGTATTTCTACCAATTGGACGAGTGGGAATTTTATGATCTACAAGAAGATCCAGATGAGCTGACCAACCAGTACGCGAATCAGCAATATGCGGCAGAAATCGCAAATCTAAAAGAGCGGCTCGCCGAACTCCGCCAAAAATACGACGATGACTCGGATGTGAGCGAACTGCCAGATGCGGAAAAGGCCAAATATCGCAAGCAGTAGTCGAGTTCCATGGTCTCGATGTCAACTTATTAATTCGGTGCCCGTGATGTTGAAAGCACTTCGCGTTCATGTTTTCTTGCTGTTCGGCCTGTTTACGACAGCGACCGGGAGCGCGGAAGAGCGTCCTCTCACCGGTCCCGCGTGGCAAACGGTGCGGGCTTGGCCTGCGGATGAGGCGGTCCAAGCTGCGGCCGCCAACGAGTCACATCTGTTCGCGATTACTAACTCCCGGATTGGTAAATATGATCGCCAAACGGGAGCCCGCGTGGCAGTCAGCACAGGAGCGGCCAGTCACTTAAACAGCGGCTTTTTCTGGCAAGGAACCCTGCTCGCGGCCCACTCCAATTATCCAGCCCTGCCTGAGCAGAGTCAGATCTTTCAGCTGGATGTCGAGAGCATGCAGCTGACGTGCTTTCACGACTTTGGGGACTATGGCGGCAGCTTGACTTGGGCTGTCCATCATGATGCGCATTGGTGGTGCCATTTCGCCAAGTACGGCAGCGAAAATGATCGTTCTTTCTTGGTGAAGTTGACGGAAGAATGGCAAGAGATACAACGCTGGAGTCTGCCCCCGGAACTGATCGGCGAACTGGGATCATACAGTTTGTCGGGTGGGATTTGGTGGAACCAGTTGCTGCACGTCACTGGGCATGACGCTAAGAAAATCTATCGGCTACGTGCCCCCAGCGATGGCAAAACGCTGGAATGGATTGATACCGAAGCGGCTCCCTTTACCGGTCAAGGCATTGCCATTGATCCCCAAGCGTTACATACCTTTGTGGGAATTGATCGCGCTAATCGACGCTTGCTCGTCGCCTCGCGCGAGCACCCAACGCCGCCCGCACCGCGACTGCCGCGAGAGAGTTTGCTGGTCTATCGCGATGCCTCGAATGAATCACAGCAGGGAACTGGGGCAGCCGCATGGGAGCGCCGCAAGGCGGAAATCGAGCGTGGCGTGGCGGCGATTATGGGACCTCTGCCCGGCCAAGAAAAACGCTGTGAGTTAAACACACAAATAATGGAAGAAGTCGATTGTGGCACCTTTGTGCGAAGGTTAATTACTTATCAGTCCGAACCAGGCTCGCGGGTGCCGGCCTATCTTTGCATCCCAAAATCACTGCTTTCTGCGACCAACACTGCGACGGCTCCAGCCGCGTTGTGCCTGCATAGCACCGATAATGTTGTCGGGCACGGGGTCGTGGTCGGACTGAGCGAGCGGGCCAATCGCAGCTACGCCAGCGAGTTGGCCGAGCGCGGCTGGGTTACCTTGGCACCCAGCTATCCGTTGCTGGCCAATTATCAACCCGACCTGCATGCTTTGGGCTGGGAGAGTGGCACGTTGAAGGCGGTCTGGGATAATCTTCGCGGCGTCGATTTGCTGCTGTCGCTGCCGTTCGTTGGCGGCGATAACGTGGCGGCGATCGGACATTCTTTGGGGGGCCACAACGCCGTTTACACAGCCTTCCATGATCAACGAGTCGACCCCATCGTCTCCAGCTGTGGGCTCGATTCGTTTTTAGATTACTATGACGGGAATCCCAGCGTCTGGGAGCCGGAACGAGGTTGGACGCAAACCCGTTACATGCCTCGGCTCGCTCGCTACCAGGGCCGTCTCGAGGAAATTCCCTTTGACTTCCACGAACTCATTGCCAGCCTCGCACCACGCAAGGTGTTGATCAGCGCACCGCTGGGCGACGATAATTTCCGTGCCCAAAGCGTCGCCCGCGTGGTGCAAGCAGCCAAGCCCATCTATCAGCTTTATGGAGCTAGTGACAATCTACAATGGGTCCATCCCGATTGTGACCATGATTTCCCGCCCGCAGTTCGCGAGCAGGCTTATCAGTGGCTCCGCGACCCCTCCGGCAGCGACAGCCGCAAATAGTTCATCGTGGCTGACAACGGGCCATCCCGAATGATTTGCCCAGCCTGCCAACCCTGGACAGATTCTATCCACACCGGTGGTTAAAACTTTCTCTTCGGTCACGCCTTGCTTTGGTCGCATGCGGCAAAACACTGGCAAAACGACCTTTTTCTGGCTACGGCACGATTCCTGCGTAATAGGGATGCGAACACGAGTTTGCTCCTCCTTTGATGCCGAAATGACATGCAAGACCAGGCGAAAAATGATCAACACACAACACCTGTAAAGATCGGCTTTTGGGGCAGCCTAGCCAAATTCGGACCAACCCTGTTCGTGTTGGCCGTGATCGCGGGAGGTTGGTTCGTCGTTCACGAAATTAACAGTACCAGCGAGCACGAGGAAGAGTCGGAATCCAACGCCGATGTTCCCGCCGTGGACACGTTGAACATGCCAGCCGGCAAACTTACCGCGGCAAACTTTCAATCGGTTCCGGCGCGCGTCCAGCAGATGAAGCATGTGCACACCATCCCGGGGCGGCTTCGCTACGATGAGACTAAGCACATCGAAGTGAAAACGCCAATGGATGGCATTCTCACAGAGGTCTTGGTGAACCCTGGCGAAAAGGTCGAGGAAGGGCAACTGTTGGCCGTTGTCCGCAGTCAAGAAATCGGGCAGGCGCGAGCACAAATCCTCAAACATCAAGAGGATCGCGAGATCGCTCAGCAGGTGTTACAGCGAGAGGCTGCACTCGCGGAGAATTTGAGTGAGATGATCTCGATGTTGGATGATGGTGTGTCGATCGAATCGATCGAGACCAGCTTTCGCGACCGATCTTTAGGGCTGTACCGCCAAAGCATCTTAGCTGCTTACGCCAAACTACAATTGGCCACGGAACTGCATGACAAGGTATTGCCACTGGCCGATTCGGGCTCAGTCGCGGGTCGCACGATTCGCGAACGTCAAGCCAACCGGCAAATGGCAGAAGCCGAATTTCGCGGTGCTCGTGATCAAGCCATGTTTGCGGCCAACCAAGCAAAGCTGCGCGCCGAAGCAAATCTGGCAGCTGCGGATCGCCAACTCAACTTGGCATGGCAAGCGGTCGAGACTTTGCTCGGATATAAACCCGAGAGAACGTCATCAGACTTAACCAGCCAAGAGGCGCTGTCACGCCTGGAGGTCCGGGCCCCCTTTGCCGGTTCGGTGGAGTCGCGAACATTTGCCAATAACGAGCGTGTGCGGCAGGGCGATTCGCTGTTCACCCTGGCAAATACCGATTCGCTGTATGTGGCGGCAAGTATCCGAGATAACGATTGGGCGGCGGTATCTCTGCAACCCGGCACCGCTATCTCCGTATCGGTCCCAGCCCTTGACGATCGGACCTTTACCGCGCTGATCCGTTATGTGGGGCGAGAAGTGCAAGCCGATACGAACTCAGTGCCGTTAGTGGCGACTCTGGAAAACAGTGAGGGGCTGCTGCGGCCGGGGATGTTTGTGCGAGTCACGATCCCGATAGGTGAAACGCGAGAAGCACTCTCCGTGATGTCCGAAGCAGTCGTGCAACACGAAAACAAGTCGTTCGTCTTTCTCGATCAAAGCGATGGACAATACAAACGTGTTGATGTGTCGACTGGCCAGATATCTGATGATTGGGTGGAAATCACCGATGGCCTGCAGTCGGGTCAGTTAGTCGTAACCAACGGAGCTTTTTTGTTGAAATCAGAATTGCTGCTGCAGGGCGAGAGTGAATAAGTCCGCAGCCCTCCTGCTTGCCAAACCTCTCGGCGAGTTTCGCAATGACGATTGAAACAACAACATGCTCACTAAACTCATTGAATTTTCCGTCATCAATCGTGGCCTGGTCATCATTCTGACCTTGTTGATGGCGGCCGCTGGTGTCTACTCGGCGCTCGCGCTGCCCATCGACGCGGTGCCCGACATGACCAACGTCCAGGTCCAAGTCGTGACTGACGCCGGTTCCCTGTCACCGGTCGAAGTCGAACGCTATGTGACGTATCCGGTCGAAAACACCATGGGCGGCTTGCCCGATGTGGAAGAGCTCCGCAGCGTGTCTAAGTTCGGCATCTCGGTCGTTACGATTGTTTTTGAAGAAGGCACCGACATCTATCGTGCTCGGCAGCTTGTCGCCGAACGCCTGCCCGATGCCGCAGCGGTAATCCCACCCGAGTATGGAACCCCCGCCGTTGGCCCGTTGACCACGGCTTTGGGAGAGATATTGCAGTTTGAAGTTCGCAGTGATCGGCATTCTCCGATGGAGCTGCGCACGATGCTGGAGTGGGACATTTCCCCCAGGTTGCGTCAGGTCAGCGGCGTCACTGAAATCAATACGCATGGCGGGTTTTACAAAACATTTGAGGTGCAACCTGACCCGGACCGCATGGCCAGCTACGGCGTAGCGATGGATTTATTGTTTGCCAAATTGCAAAACAATAACAACACGGCGGGAGGTGGTTATGTCATTCATCATGGCGAACAACGTTTCATCCGCGGTGTCTCGCTGCTCAGCTCAGCCGCCGATATCAAAGCCGTTGTCATTCGGCGGGACGCAGATGGTAATCCGATTCTGGTGGGGGACATCGCTCAAGTCAGCATTCAACCAATGACGCGTCAGGGGGCCGTGACACGTGACGGTCGTGGCGAAGTGGTAACCGGCTTGGTCATGATGTTGATCGGTGAAAATTCTCGCGAAGTCGTGATCGCCGCCAAAGAACGACTCCGCGAGATCGAAGCCACCTTGCCCGCCGGAGTTCGCCTGGAAGTTACCTACGATCGGGCGTCGCTGATTGGTCGCACGTTGAAAACAGTGCTCACCAATCTCACCGAGGGAGGCATGTTGGTCATCGTGGTGTTGCTGCTGATGCTGGGCAACCTGCGAGCCGGCATTATCGTGGCCTTGGCCATTCCCCTCTCCATGCTGTTTGCGACCAACGTGATGTTGGCCAGTGGCGTGACCGCCAGTTTAATGAGCTTGGGGGCGATCGACTTTGGTTTGATCGTCGATAGCAGCGTGATCATGGTCGAAAACTGCATTCGCAAACTTTCACATGATAACGGCGAAGCCTCGCATGAAGAGGTGATTCGTGACGCCGCGGTGGAGGTCCGCAAGCCGACGATGTTCGGCGAATTGATCATCGCTGTTGTCTTCCTGCCCATTTTGCTGCTCGAAGGTACCGAAGGCAAACTGTTTCGCCCGATGGCCCTGACAGTGCTGTTTGCCTTGGCTGGTTCGATGCTGCTCTCCTTAACCTTCATGCCCGCAATGGCATCGATCTTCTTGCCCAAGAAGATGAAAGAGGAGGAGGTGTTTGTCGTTCGCATCGTAAAATGGTTCTACCGCCCCGTGATGCTGCGAGCGATCCGCTACCCACTGGCAACCATCGCCACCACGCTAACGCTGTTCGCAATTAGTTTGCCGATGGCAGCCAATCTGGGAGCCGAATTTATGCCTCGATTGGAGGAAGGGGATCTGTTAGTCGAAGCCTTTCGTTTGCCGAGCGCGACATTGGAGGGCTCCATCGAAATGTCGACGCAGATTGAAAAGATTCTAACAGAGTATCCGGAAGTCAAAACGGTCTTTTCCAAAACAGTCCGACCCGAGATCGCCAACGATGTGATGGGCGTGCATCAAACTGACGTCTGGGTGCTGCTGCATCCGCTGCGGGAATGGCCAACCCCGAAAAGCCGCAATCAGTTAATCGAGGAGATGTCGGCGGAACTAAACGCCAACGTTCCCGGCGTCGCCTTTGGATTCACGCAGCCCATCGAGATGCGTGTCGATGAATTGGTTGCCGGTGTCAAAGCCGATGTGGCCGTCTTGCTCTATGGCGATGATATGGAAGTGCTCGGCAGCAAGGGCAAAGAAATCGAAGCCGCGCTGCGTTCGATCCCCGGCGCGGTCGATGTCAAAGCCGATTACCAAGCAAACCTCTCCACGCTGACCATTCAAACCGACCCTCAAGCACTCGCCCAGTATGGGATTGATGCTCAAGTTGTCTTAGATGTGGTCTCTTCGCTTGGTGGTTTCCAAGTCGGTCAAATCTACGAGGGACGAGCAAGGTATCCGATCATGGTTCGTGTACCGCGAGCCTGGCGGGAGAGTCTATCGCTGCTCGAACAGGTGCCCGTTACCGACTCGCGCGGAAAGGTGATTCCGCTCAAGGAACTGGCTGAAATCAAACTGGAAGAGACACCTCCCTCGATCGAACACGAAGGCAACCGCCGCCGGACCTTTATCTCGGCCAACGTCCGTGGCCGCGACGTGGGCACGTTTGTTACCGAAGCCCAGCGTGTTATTGCCGCTCAGGTGGAACTCCCACCCGGTTATGAGATTCGCTGGGGTGGTGACTTTGAAAACCTGCAATCGGCCAGTCGTCGTCTGGCGATCATCACGCCAATTGTGCTGGTGATCATTATGCTGTTACTTCACACCAGCCTTGGTTCGCTGCGGCTGGCCTTTCTTATTTTCTTGGCCGTCCCCATGGCCGCGTCGGGGGGCGTGATCGCGCTCTATCTGCGTGAGATGCCCTTCAGTATTTCCGCCGGCGTGGGCTTTATCGCCTTGTTTGGCGTCGCGGTTTTAAATGGTTTGGTCTGGGTCAGCGCGGCCGAAAATCTGCGTGAATCAGGCATGCCGCTCCGCGCTGTGGCTCAGGAAACCGCGCTCGTACGTTTGCGTCCCGTCTTGATGACAGCCCTCGTGGCCAGCCTCGGTTTCTTGCCTATGGCCCTGTCCACCGGCGATGGTGCGGAGATGCAACGTCCTCTTGCCACGGTGGTGATTGGCGGGCTGGCCACTTCCACCTTGTTGACGTCGCTGTTCGTACCCTGTGTCTACCCCTGGTTCGCTCGCGGGCTCACATCGACATCATTTTCTAAGGATTGAAATCACTAGCATCGATCCCAAGGAACTTCAGCTTGCTGCGCAGCGTCACCCGTGAAATACCGAGGATGCTCGCCGCCTTCAGCTGATTTCCGCCGGTGTGTGTCAATACTTGACGGAAGAGTTGCGTTTCCGCTTTGGCGATCGCTTCGGCGTGCAAGTCCTCGCTCCCCGCGGCGAGTCGTTCCGCGATAAACGACTCGCTCAAATAAGCTCCATCAGGTTTGCCCACGTGCAAGGCACTGGGTTGATTGGCCAATGATGGCAGAAATTCGGCAAGCAAAACATTGCCGCGAGCTGTGAGCAGCGATTGCTTCATCACGCTCTCCAGTTCGCGGACATTACCGGGCCAATGATATTGCTGCAGCAGTTCCAGCGTCTCCGGAGCAAGCGAGCGTATATCTTTGCCGAATTCCGCGCTGTACTTTCGCAAAAAATATTCGGCCAAGATTCGCAAATCGTCATCACGCTCGCGGAGGGGCGGCAACTGAATAGTGACTACGCTCAATCGAAAATAGAGATCGGCTCGAAATAAGCCTTCTGAGACGAGTTGTTTGAGATTGTGATTTGTCGCGGCAATAATGCGAGCGTCGACGGTAATCGAGGTGTTGCCACCGACGCGTTCAAAGGTTTGATCCTGCAGAACTCGCAGCAATTTTGCCTGAGTCATCGGAGACATGTCCCCCACTTCGTCCAGAAACAGGGTACCTTTATCGGCTTGCTCAAGCTTACCAATCCGCTGGCGATGGGCATCGGTAAACGCCCCTTTTTCATGACCGAAAATTTCGCTTTCCAATAGCGAATCAGGAATTGCCGCGCAGTTGATCGCTTGAAAAGGCCCAGTCGCTCGCCCGCTGTGATGATAGATTGCTTGAGCGACCACTTCCTTGCCCGTACCACTTTCACCAAGCAGTAACACTGTCAAATTTTGCGAAGCCACTCGCCCGATGGCTTTATAAACTTCCTTCATCGCTTTGCAACGGCCCACGATGGCATCGGCGATGGTGTCTTCCTCATCGGCCAACACTGGTTGCACGCGGACCATCCGGCTCAGGTTAAATGCTTTGTCCAGCAACGCTCGCATCTCGCTCAGCTCGAGCGGCTTGAAAAGATAGTCATAAGCCCCCAGCTTCGTTGCCTCGATGGCTGATTCGACGGTGCCGTGCCCGGTGATGAAGATAACGGGCACCCGCGGATCCATTTCACGGAGTCGTTGAAAACACTCAAGGCCCGACTTGTCCGGCAAACTAAGATCTATCACCACGACATCCGGTTTTGCGGCCGCGAAGATCTCCTCACCGGCGATCGCCCTGTTGGCAGTCAACACCCTGGTCTTGTCGCTGGAAAAAGCGCGCTCGAAAGCCTTTAAGATCGAGGCTTCATCATCGATAACTAAGACAGTTTGCATCGAGTCTCCTCGGACTGCCCTAAAAAATTGGGCATTGTTTCCTGAGAGCGTGCATCCGCGTTTGCGACTGCGGTGGGCAGCGTTAATTCAAACTTCGCACCACCCTCCGCCCGGTTCACACCCACCAACGTACCATGATGCGACTCGGCTATCCGGCGGCAAATCCCCAGGCCCAGGCCAACACCGTTGGCCTTTGTCGTGACAAACGGAGTAAACAATTTATCAAGCACACTTTGGTCGATGCCGCAGCCCGAGTCGCATACTAATATTCGCACACGCCCCGCTTCGGTTGTTAGACGAAACGTCAATACACCGCCGTCCGGCATAGCATCCAAGCCGTTCAGGGCCAGATTCAGCAGCGTCTGCTGAATCTGGGCAGCATCACCATAGACGAGCACCGGATCGTCAGGAACGTTCATATCCAATTTCACTTGCTGAGCTTGACAACGCCCTTCGATCAATTGAGCCGTACTGCGGATCGCCGTTTGTATCGGAAATTCTCGGAACTCAGACGATTCCGGGCGGGCATAATCCAAAAGACTATTCACCGAACGTTCCATCCGGCGAATTTCCTGTTCCACCAATTCAAGATCATCGGTTGGCAATCCCTCGTCGGCAAACTTTGCTCGATTAACTTGGATCAGCATTTTGATGGAAGTCAGCGGGTTGCGGATTTCGTGGGCAACGCCAGTCGCCAGTTGCGCAAGCGTTGCCATCTGCTGTGCTCGCAACGCTTCGGTCTCGCGCGCCATGCGGATCCGCTGCTGTTCGGCTTTTTCAGCTTGCGTCAAATCACGTACGATGCCGATTCTCATTTCCGCCGAGTCTGAAGGATAGCCACTGATGGAAAGCTGAATCGGGAAGCTGGCGCCTGCGGGCGTTGTCGCAGTCACACGGAAATCCGCTGGTAACCGGGCGGGTATCTCAGGCAACTCGGGCAGCAAAGATTGGATGGATTGCCTTAACAACGAATCCATGTCAACGTCAAACAACTCGGTCGCTGCTCGGTTACATGACAACAGTTTGCCCTCGAGATCGAAAGTCAAAATACCCTCGCTGGCATTGGCAACAATGGTCTGACTCCGTTGGTACTCTTGGATTGCGATTCGCCGCAAGGGGCCGATGATCACCATCCACAGAACGGGTGCGCAAACGAGCGTCAGCAGCAGCGCGTCGACAAATGCTTTGCCGGCATCCCCCAAGCTGTCCGGTATCACATGGGGTAACACGAACATGACCGCCAATTCGACGGTAAAAACCAGCAGCAACACCAAGCCTAAAATTCGCATTGGTGAACGGAGAATGCTGGTTAGAGCAGAGATGCGATGTGACATGAGCAAACAGCTGACTAATAGAGCGCGGTCGGCTCTCTTCTGAGAGCCTTCGTCTCCGTCTAGTTTAACACCGTCGCGGAGAATCTGCGCGGCGTGCGACACTCTCGTACGCCTCTCTCGTGCGAACCGGCCAAACTATTGCCCGCCGAAGGAAGCACCGCGGATGCCGTCGCCGTCGGTATAGTCTTGCGGCGCGGCGAGACCACCGGTTAGCAACAATCCCTCCACCCGAGCGTTGGCTTGTGCCAGCATGCCCTTGGCTTCGATTAAGCGAATCATCGATTCATAGAAAGTGCGCCGCACCACCAGAACCTGTAGGAAATCTAATTCACCAGCCTGATATGCCCCTTCAGACAATTCCAAGCTCTGACTAGCTTGTGGGATGATTTCTTCCTCATATTTTTTAACTGCCGCATAAGAGGCTTCAAAGTCTTGAGCCACGCGGGCGAGGCGAGACTTGATCGCCTGCTCGATGCGTTCCACATTTTGAACAGCCCGCGTGTAATCAGAGTACGCGGCTGAAATATTGCCACGGTTTTGATTCCAGACTGGAATGGGCGCCGAAAGTTCCAGGTTAATCATCCCTGATTCCGTTGCGTTGTCGTAGCCCGCGCCAAATTGACCAGTCAAGTTAGGCACCATCTGCACCTGCTGGCGTTTCAGCAATGCCGACTTTTCGCAGACCAAGGCGTTCGCGACCGACATCTCGGGGCTCTGGGCGACGATCTCGCTGTAGGCTACTTCCCAATCGGGAGTTAGCTGCGGGACAACCAACTCGGCATCCAACCTGGCAGGCAATGATGTGGGCAAACCGGCGATCGCGGCGAGATCGTTCCAAGCTCCCCGGTAGGCAGCCTCAGCTTGTTCAATCGCTAACGTGGTTTCACTCAACAAAGTTTCTGACTGTAGGACCTCGATCATCGTCCCTTCTTCGGCCTTTTTTCGCTCCAAGGCGACTTCCACACCGCGGCGGGCAATTTGCTCAAACTGACGCGTTGCCTCCAGTTGTTGCTGGATCGCCACCGCTTCAAAGAACATCACTCGCACATCGGTTAACACTCGCTGTCGCTGGGTTTCGACCTCCCAACGTTGGGCGTGCGTCGTATGTGATAACACGGCCCGATTAAGCTTTAACTTGTCGCCGCGAACGAACTCCTGCTCGACGAACAGCCCCTGCTGATCAGTGTTTTCATTGGCAAGTTGTTGACCAAAATAGCCCAGCGTGGGATTCGGCCGCTCACCCACTTGCTGCCATAAGCCGGTCGCCTTGCTGGCGGTGGCATTGGCTGCCGCCAACGCTGGATTCCTGCTCAACGCAATCTGTTCGATCTCGGCCAATGTGTAGCTGGACGCCGCTGCGATAGTCGGCCTTGCCGCAGCAACGATTCCAGGTGACTGGCGACTACCAATACCGGTTCCATCTTCGGCGAGCCGACCGGAGGTAGTGGTCAGCTCGACTCCTAAATCAACAACGGCAGCAGGCGCAACCAAGTGAGAGCGAGCAGGATCATTACCGCTTTGGTCGACGATAAAGTTGACAGCCTCCACGCCACTCGTTTCAACCTGCGGAGGGGTAACTCTCGCGGCGCCGTCTGCACTAGTCTCAGTGCTAGCCGCCCCGTGATTCTCAGTACCCACGAGTGCCCGTGGAACTTCTCGCACCTGCGTACCAACGAGTCCACATCCTGGGGAAACCAACGCGGTGAAAAGAATCGAGCAAGTTGTAATCCGCTTCATGGCATTCCTGCTGAGTGTGAAAGATAGCCAGGGCAGCTGGTGTCGCATTGTGATGGATGTCGTCCAATCTGCGTAATAATCGTTGTGAATGCCTAGTTGCTCAAAATCGGCTTGATCGCTGCAAACCTGTACTTCGTCAGCACCGGTATCATGATTCTTGCTAAAAGGTGATCAACGAACCCTGAGAATCGTTACCGTTTAACAGCGTGCCCCTGACCTAAGAACCTATCCGGAAACCCAAAAAAACCGCGGCTAGCGGCTAACGGTTTTCGGTTAGGTTCCAAGGGTCCTTCATTATTTCGCCCCGGTTCGGTATTCGGCAGTGGGAATGCCGGGGGGCAAGCCGCTATAATCTCGGCTTCGCTTGCTGCACCCCAACCTTCGTCCCGGAGATTAGCTGTGGCTACCAGTGCCAAAGTCAAACCCTCGCCATCGTCGCCCAGTGATGGTGATGAACCAAGTTGGCTGACGGCTGAACGCGATTACGCGATCGCGCTCCGCCAAGGAAAATTGATTTGTCGAAATCCAAAAGGCAAAATCTTGGCATCCATGCCTTCCTGGTTAAAAGAAACCGAGCTGGCACAGCAGTTAGCCGCCATGTCCGACTGGCTGAACGAACATGCACTTGAATGCTTGCACACTGTCGAACGTTGGATGCTACGATCTTTGGTTGTGCCCTGCCAAGTTTTGCATGAGGTTTGGCCCGATCCCGATTGGCGAAAGGCGATTGAGAATGTGGTAATTGCCCCAGCCAATAGCAACGGCGAGCCTGATCTGGAAAAGATGGGTTTGTTGAAGGATATCGATCCTAAGAAAGGGCTGGGAGTCATCGATTTGGATGGGGAAAGTCAATGGTTGAAACAACCGCTAGTCGCTTTCCTCCATCCCATTCTGATTGGTGACTTAGACGACCTGCGCGAACTGGCAAACGATTTAGATTTACAGCAGCCCATCGAACAACTTTATCGGCCCGTATTTCAATTAAACGACCAGCAGCGTGAACTGCGAGCGGTGGGCGATTATGCCGGCGGCAAGTTTGAACAGTTGAATTTTGCCTTGGGAGTTTGTCGTCGCCTTGGCTATCCGGTCCGCGGTGGTTATGCGACGTGTCGAGTTTGGGAAGGGGACGCGCCGTTGGAAGCCAGGTACTACGTTGGCGGTGAATACCCTGAAGCGGAAACAGAAACGGGAGAGTTATTGTTTGTCGGTTCGGATCAGCGCGCAGTGCCCCTCAGTCACGTCGGCCCGGTCACTTTCAGCGAAGGCATGCGGATGGCTGCGGCGATTTACGCCAAACGGAAAGTTGAGGAGAAGGCAGAATGAAATCGGCAAAAATACAACGTCAGTTAGATGCCGGCGGCTTGGTGCAGGCAAAGGCGAAATGCGACGAAGCTGCAACCGAGGCAATTGTTGCCCGCACTTACACCACACCGGCGCTCGGTACACGGGTCGTCGTTAAGCTCAGCTCCGATCGCCTGGTCGCGGCCGAGGACCTGGCCATGGAATACTTGGGGCTGCAACCACAAGCGTTGAGCCCGCCTTTGGCCAGGCAACATCGCACGGCGCTCGATTTTGCCCACTGGGCACTGATTCATCAGCCCAAACAAGCCGGCTTTGCCCTTGAGCTGGTAAAGCGAATGAAAGCCGCCGAGCGGCGAGCTGCCGCCAAGCCGGGACACGCTTGGGATATGTATGCCGAAATGTCTGCGGAACTTAACAAATCCGTGCGGCACTTCTTGCCGCCGTTCTGGGAGCAAGCCGCTAGGTCCTACAAAACGTTGGGGAACATGACGTACGCGGGACGAGCTCTTAACAAAGCACTCGAGGCGGAACGGGTGCATGCCTTGGAGGTTGATCGCGAACATCGACGTGATGCGGTGCTCGAGTTCTCACTCAGCGGCTGCCTTTCCGGTAAAGCACTTTCGGAATACTCCAAAGACCTGGCTTCCCAATTTTCACCCCAAGAAGCTTATGACACCTATCGCGATCTACTGGTCCGACGGACGCTCGGCGGAATGGCTCCCACGGCCAACGCGGGGACCGATCTGATCCGTTTAGCAAAGGCGGCGAAGCTGCAAGTCGACAACGAAGTCGAGTCGTTTCTTGAGTTGATCATCGGTTCGCCCTCCATGGTGCGGGCTCCGATGCAATTTTGGAAGTCTGTTAAAAAACAAGTCGGCACGATCGTCAAACGCAGTGACCTATTCGGCATCTGGTTACTCGTCCACACCAACCCCGAGTCACGCTACAGTGGTGATAGTATCGTCTGGGATTGGCTTGATTTGTTGGAAGCTTGGAAAGTTCTCCCGCTACTTTGGAAACCGTTGGAAGATTTGCCCAGCGAGGTGGAAATTCCGGGCGGACGCGCTGGGTGGATCTCGCGACTACTGACCGTCGAGATCTCTCCCCCCAAGCCTGTCTTCGAACTCTTGGAGAAAATGGCCGACGTGCTCATCGCGGAGGGGCGGGCCGTCAATCTGAAACCAACAGAGCGCTGGAGCAATTGGGTCGACGTCGACGTGCTGGAAACCTGCCTCCAACTGGGGATCCCCGTCAGCGACGATACCAGCAAATGCAAACTCGATTTTTCGGGTTGGCTGAGGGAATATATCGATCACCCGCGACGCAATTCTCAATTAACTGCTCTGGTGGCGGATCCTCGCTTCAGCATGCGAATGACCGACAGCATGCAAGAATTGGTAAATTTCAAAGGGGAAAGTGCGCAGAATCGCCGTAGCTACGGACGTAATCTGGCGAATCGTCGTTCCTTCGAGGCGGCTGTTGTGGATCATCCCACGGTCAGGCAGTTTTGGTGGGACTATTTAGACAGCCAACTCATTGCGATCGAGCGGGGCGGAGTCATTGAGTTGGAGGAGGCTCTCTTCCAGTTAACGAAATGCGTTGGCGTTGAGACCATTTCCCAATTCCCGGAACTCACCCAACGATTGGCGGCAGTTAACATCGCCGATAACTTGCAAAGAGCGTTAATCGCTGGCGTTTTTGACGAATATGGTTGGGATGCGCTCGATCGCCATGTCGAACAACATCCCCTCGCTCCATCCCGCAACTCGTACGACAGCGACAACGACGCGATCTTTCCTTGGTTTTGCTACCAAAGCCAAGGCGAAGCACAGATTGTCGGTCCCGAATCGGTGCGCTCGCCACAACCTATCGTGTTGCAAAAGGGCGAGACCCTAAGACATCTGTTTCCCATTGGGGATGACGTGATCATGGTCTACCGAGATGCACACTATAACAATCACTGGAGATGGCTCAGCCAACCTCCCGAGTCGAGCATGACGTGTGATGTCTGGTTTGGTTATCGCAGCAGCTTTGAAATGGCCCAACTCACCGATGGCAGTTGGTTTACTGGGACCCGTGCAACACGCGAGGGCGATAAGACCCTGCCTTCGTTGGATGGAAATTGGTTTACCGACTCAACACGCGTTTGGAAAATTGACAAGGTCCCGCATGACCACTTTTTCCGCGAGGAAGACTCGCTGCAAATAGCACCGCGATGCCGTGAAATTGATCCACAATCGGGCCAACCAATCCGAGACAGCCTCCCACCGTTCTTTGAAGAAAATCTACCCGCCGGTTCGCGCATTGAATGGTTTCAATGTTCGTTGCTGCCTTCTCCGGAAATGCAAGGGCAATCCCCGCTGGGAACCCATGATGGGCTGATCGGTTGGCGAGTGGTCCGCAGACGCGACGGATCGATCGAGGGCACCGGTATCGACGGACGATCGATACTAATTCCGGCAAATGAGCAACCGTCGGAAGGTTGGTTAGCTCCCGTTGGATTAATGGACAAACCGGCGGCCGATGGACATTGGTTGTTAACCAATCATGGCTCGGTAATCGATCAGAGCTCGAATATTGAAATCCTTGATTTGAGTGAGAAGACCACCAAATACTCTGCGGGACAACCAATCAAGTTAGAACCCATATTCTTTCATTTGATGCGAATTCGTCATCTACCAAGTTCCAAAAAACTGCGTACGACCAACCTCAAGATCGCGGGCAAATTGCTGCAAGCTGGCGCGGTAGAACACGAAGCGAGCAAACTAAAGGAGACGCCCGACTCCCCCGACCCGAATCGACATGCCTGCCGATCCGCCGTGGAGCAGTGGCTTGCCGGTGCCCCTCCACGGTTAGTTACCGGGGTTTCCAAGATCACGAAAGTCGCCGCCGCTGAGCAAATTTCGCTTGATAAATTGATCGCCCGCTGCCAAGAGGTCGCGGCGATCGATGACGATTCGCACGCGGATCTCAAGGCCAAACAAGCCAGCATGGAAAGAGCCAATGAGGGATTGCTGCAGTTGGAACTACCAGCCTTTGCCTCCATGCAGATCTACAGGGCCAGCGTCGAACAATATGATAACGCGGAGCATATTCGCGCCGTCGGTAACTTTCTCGGAGGTGAGGATACGGACGCGCTTCCACCATGCAGTCTCTTCTGGTTTCCTCTGCTGCAAGATCCTGCTGCCGTCGCTTATAACTGCTTTTGGAGGACCGCCACCAACGTTGAACTCGGCGATAGTATTGCCCAGCGAATTCAAACACCCTGGCTAGATGCGTTGCGAATGTACGCCGATAGTGGGTTGTCAAAGCTAAATGCCGAGCTGACGCTCTATTCGCAGTCAGTCACGGCCCAACCCGCCAGGCGTTCCGGCAAGTCAAAGACAAAGAGCCTCGCAGCCAAGGTTCACCCCGACCAGCCCATCGCGTTTACCGAGGGCGATAGTCGTTATGTGGCCTATTATTTTTCAGACTACTACCGCAGTGCCCAGGTCATGGTACTGGAACGAACGCTGAAAAATAAACCGAAACCTCCCCGAGGGATGATGGTCGATCAAACCATCTCCCTTTCTAAAACTTGGAGCCCAGCATTCATTAACGCGTTCATCAAAGCGGTCGAGAAAATCGACAAACTGCCTCTTCCCGACCCGAAAGATATCGACGACGCGGCGAATGAACTGAGTATGCACCCCATCGCCGTCGGGATGACGTTCATGGGAAACTTGAGGACCAACATGTATGGTCAAGAACGACTGACTAAGGAGATCCGAGATTTCTACAAATGGAAAGTCAAGGATATTCAAGTCGCGATCGCTCAACTAGAGGCCGAACCGGCTCCCGCAAACGTGGGCTGTGAGTTCGCACGCAACAACCCCTCAGATGCGTTGGGGGAGAAATTATCGCTAGCTGTGCGTCGCATGGTAATGTCCTGGAAGGCCTCGCGGGAAGAGCGGATTACGATTCCAGCCGAGTTGGCCAACGTGATCGAAAAAGCTAACAAAAGCTATCGCTCATTATCCACCAGTAAATTCGCGGAGCTTATTTCAACACCGGAAACGGCCGATTACCTCTGTGCACGCAAAGCAACGATTGAAATCTCAAAACGTCGCCACGATAATAAATTGTTGGAGGCTCGTTATACACCATCCTGGGGCGCGGACGCTGCCCATTTTCTCTTTCACCTCACGCGCGCCATTGCCATTACCAATTATTCACTACCAGCGGGGCATGAGCTGCGCCAGCAAATTCCCGAGTTGATTAGCGCGGCTCGGAAATTTATCGACAATCCTCAAACGTTATTACCATTCGGAGGCAGTTTTTCTCAATTCGACCATTATTCCGATATCGACGCCAATACCCCCTTGGCCACTTATTCATCACTTGTTGGAGAGCTTACAAAAGGGGCTGATGGAGTTCATCGCGCCGATGACGGGCTGATCGTGTTAGGATTCCTGCCCCCCCGCATCGTTTGTTTGATGCGGACAGCCAATTTGAAAAGTGAAGCCGACCTGCTCCGTATCCAGAGTGTGGCAACGGCAACGTTTGAGTACCAAACTTCTTGCGAATCGATGATACATGCTGGAGTGGGTGTGCTGAATCTACGCGGTCCCGTCTTTGATGAGCTGGTGGCTTGGAATAAAAACTCACCTGTCCCCGCTGGCAGTTGGGATCAAGATCCACGAGCCTCGACTCCCGAGTTGGTGGAGGTGATTGCCAAGAAATTCAAGATCACTACCGCGGCTGCGGCACTTTACTTACAAGTCCTAGCGTTGCCCGATCCAACCTCAAAGAATATACGTCTGTGGAACAACTGGTCGGCGAAGGAACTGACAGCCGCCGCCGACGAATTGGTCGCCAAAGACTTAGTGGTTCAAGCCAAACGGGCTCGCGCCGGTCGTGACATCTTTTTGCCTGGCGGCTGGGAGACGCTGGCTCTTCCAAATCTGCCGATTGAAAGCTGGAAATTGCCGCTGTTTGGCTACGAATCGATCGACGCCTTTCGCGGATACTATGCAGAGTACATCGTTTGCGAAGAGACTTTGCGGTCCTTGTACCAGCGGGCCTGGGATCGAGTGGCCAGCGGCGATCCGCCCCGTTACGAAGATGCCAAAGTGCAGAAGGGACGCAAGAAGTAACATGGCAAAAAAGAAGAATTCCCCACCGAGTAACGGCATCGACGCGGGGGAGAGCGAACCTTCCTCCGCAAAGCCGTCAGTGAATCAACAGCTACCACCGGCTGAGGTTCGCTATGCCGACGATCTGCAACAACTCGCCGCGGCCGACGCAGGCGATCGACCGGAAAATTGGCTGCTGACACCGCAGAGCGTCGTTGATTTTATTTGCGGAACGGATGGCGAGAAAATCGGCAAATCGAAACAGACGGCGCGCGCCATTGAGGCTAAGTTCGTTGGCCCGCGGGATATCATTCAAAGATGCGTGGTAACGCTAGCCGGTGAGCGTGGCTTGATGTTGGTGGGTGAGCCGGGGACGGCCAAATCGATGCTGGGAGAGTTGTTGGCCGTGGCGATCAGCGGCACCAGCGCGCTGACGGTCCAAGGAACCGCGGGCACGACCGAGGACCAAATTCGCTACGGCTGGAATTACGCGCTGTTGCTTGATCGTGGTCCAACCCCGGAAGCGTTAGTTCCTTCCCCCGTGATGCAAGGCATGAAACGGGGTAAGATCGTTCGCTTTGAGGAGGTGACTCGCTGCCTACCGGAAGTGCAGGATGGCTTGATTTCATTATTGAGCGAACGGCGGTTGGCAATTCCCGAGTTATTGGACGAACAGGGCAGCCTGTTTGCCGCACCTGGATTCAACTTAATCGCGACGGCGAATCTGCGCGATCGCGGAGTCTCCGAAATGTCCGCCGCGCTGAAACGACGATTTAACTTTGAGACGGTCGCGCCGATCTCGGATGCGGAGAGCGAAGTGCGGTTGGTGATGGGGCGGGCGACGGCATTGTTAGCGGTGGGCCGCCGCCCGCAGACCGTCGACGCTTCATTGGTCGAACTATTGGTGACCGTGTTCCGCGACTTGCGATCGGGACGGACCGAGGAAGGTTGGCAAGTCGAACGCCCCGGGACAGTGATGAGTACTGCGGAAGCAGTCGCGGTGACGACGGCCGTGATGCGAGAAGCGGCATTCTTTCCCTCCGGCTTTGACCCAGTAACTCGCCTTCCCGGTCATCTACTGGGCGTGGTGATGAAAGATGATGCCAAGGATCGTGAAAGATTATTGAACTATTGGGATGGACCGGTGCGACGCAGATCGGAACAGGGAGGACTGTTATGGAAACGCTTGCATGAATTGCGTGAAACCATCGATCGCTGAACTCCACTTTATTCGTAAGGAAATGGCCGTGTCGAAAACAGCGGTTGAGCACAATCCTCAGGCTATCATCGACTCGCTTGCCGCCTGTCAAACACCGCTGCTGATTGGCGTGCGTCATCACTCCGCGGCGATCGCCCGCGCAATCGACACGCTGCTCGAGCGTTTCGCGCCGACGACTGTGTTGGTCGAACTCCCCAGCGACTTTGCGCCTTGGCTCGAGTATCTTGCTGACACGGAGACGCAAGCTCCCGTCGCGATTTCGGCGGTGGACGCAACGGGAGCGCTCGGTTTTTATCCGCTCGCCGATTTCTCGCCAGAGTTGGTGGCTGTGCGGTGGGCGATCAAGCATGGCGTTCCCGTCATCCCCTGCGACCTCTCGGTTAGCGCTCGCCTAACGGAAAACGAGCGGTCGGAATCGACGCCGCAGCCAGACACTGATACCGGGTTTGAAGATTTGCTGGCGGCTCTGATGCGGCGCACCCAAGCGAATGATACGGGACAGTTGTGGGAACGTTTGGTCGAATCGCCCGCGATGACCACCGACGCGGAGGATGTCCGCAAAGCGGGGCTGACGTTTGGCTGGGCGGTGCGTAGCAGTCACGCCAAGATCGACGCGCGCGATTTATTGCGCGAAGCCGTGATGCGCCAAGCGATTCGCGACGCATCGGGCCGCACCGTCGCCATCGTGGGTGCCTTCCATGCGCCCGCACTTACGGCAACCGCGATTGAAGCCCAGGCGGCTGCAGACGCACAACTCTTACAGGCAACGCAATTGGCTCCCGAAACCGTCGGAGTCAGCTTGGTACCTTATGGCTTCGAACAATTGGATGAACGCAGCGGCTACCCCGCCGGCATTCGCGACCCAGTGTGGCATCAACGTATGTTTGCTGCCGAAACTTCATCGGCCATGGACGCAGCGGCGGTTGAATTGGTTGTCGATATCTGTCGCTCCATGCGAGCACGCGGACATGTTGCCGGGACGCCCGATGCCAGCGAAGTCATTCGGATGATGCGAGACCTGGCGAACCTGCGTCGTTTGCCAGCTGCCGGGCGCAGCGAGTTGATCGAAGCGATGGAAACATGTCTCGCACATGGAGAGCTGAACGGTCGGGCGCGTGAGATCGCCAAAGCAGCCGAGCCGGTGTTGATCGGCCGACGCCGGGGCAGCGTCTCGCCACGCACTCCGCGCTGCGGTTTGGCTCTTGCGATTGACGAACTGTTAGCCAGTTTTGCCTTGCCCACGTCGGCCGAAGCCAAAGAATTACCCCGCGAAATTCGCCTCGATATCCTCCGCTCGCCTCGGGATCGCGCTAAAGCGGTCAACTTGCGACGGCTCTGCGTGGCTGGTATTCCATACGCCGAACGGCTGGATACCATTGCCACCGGCGAACGTGAAAATCTAACCGAACGTTGGCAGGTTGGTTGGAAACAAGGAACCGCCGCGACGATTGAATCGGTCGCCCGCTTTGGCGTCACATTGCCACAAGCGGTGGCTGGAATGCTCACCCATCGTTATCAACAAGCTCAAGCTCGCCTCGGCGAACCGAGCGGCGACACGCTGCACCCCGTCCAGTTGCTGGAACGTTTAGAGTTGGCTGCCGAATGTGGCCTCAATGAGCTGTTGATGAAAGACATGTCGTCGCTCAGTGGCATGTATTTAAAAACAGCCGGTTTACCGGAACTGACCAAAGCGCTAACCCTCTGGGGACGGATCGAAGCGGGACACGTCGCGGCACTGCCGGTTGATGATGCGCATGCGCTGCCACCTCATATCGCTCGCTTTGATCCGATTCCCTTCGCCAATCTTCCCACGCAATTGTTAGAAGCTACTTTACAACGGCTGGAGGGGATAGCAGGTTCCAATGACAAACATGATATCAATAGTGTCTGCGATCTGACTCAATGGTTTTATGACAACCCTGCACGGAATGCCCAGCGGTTGATTCACTGGTGTGAGCAAACGTTGCAACGAGGCGGAGACGGGATGCGGGGACTGTCGGCCGGAGTGCTGGCGCTGTTTGAAAAGCTAGATCGTCAACAACTCGCTGAACTTATCGGCGGCTGGTTCGATGCCGCCGCCAATAAACAGGGACGTCAACAGTTGCGTGGGCGCCTGACGGGCCTCACTCAAGTCTTGTTTCCCCACATGGTTTGTGACCCCAGTTGGTTGGCCGGTTTGGAAGATCGCCTGCTGACCATCGGCGATGAAGGCTTTATCCAGAGACTTCCAGCAATCCGCGGAGCCTTTCAAGAATTCTCCCCTGCCGATCGCCAACGATTGCTCCGCGTGCGTTTGGAACCGCACTCGGACCGGGGTGTTGCTCTGCGATTGGATGTCGATGATTCTCAGGTCGTCGCCGATGCCGGCTTGTGGGCAGCGACCCTGCGAGACTCTGATTTGCGGGGCAAAGCCAGCATCCATGAAGTGATGCCCGACTTTGATTTTGCCATTCCCAAACAGGTACCAACGAACCCAGCCACCGATTTACCGAAAACCTCCGTAAACCTGCTCGACCAGCAAGCCGACCACAAGATCCCCATTGCCGATCGTTGGCGAATGATACTCGGCGTGCCCCCGGAGGAAAAATCACAGGCCGCACGTGCGGCCTGTCGCTTGGACGAATTGTACGGTCATGGCAAAGGCGAGGGATCGCGCGATGGAATTGGTAACCGTGATTCGATGCCCCGTGGTGGCGATGATCAGGCGCCTCAACCCACGTTGTTAGAATGGTCCGATGATTTGGAGCAACTGTTTGGCTCCGATGTCTGCCAGGAAGTGATGGCGGAAGCGATTGAACTCGGGAACGTGGCGGCAGTCAACCTATTAGATCCAAACCGCGTGACACCAAGCATTGATCTATTGCGACAAGTACTCTCGCTGGCGGGTGGACTGCCGGAACAACGTGCGGAAAAGCTCCGCAAATTGGCCAAACGCATAACAGCCTCGCTGGCGGAACAATTGGCCGTGCGTTTGCAACCCGCCCTCAATGGCCTAGCCTCGACGCGGCCCACCCGTCGCCGCAGTCGCAAGCTCTATCTGCGCCGTACGATTCACGAAAATTTGGCGAACGTTTATCGGCGGCAGAATGGCAAACCGAGCGTGATCGCCAAACGGTTAGTCTTTCATTCAACCGCACGCCGCGAGATGGATTGGCACCTCACCTTCGTGGTCGACGTGTCGGGGTCGATGACAGCCTCCGTGATCTACAGCGCCATCTGCGCGGCAGTCTTTTCGGAATTGCCAGCTCTGTCGGTTAGCTTTCTCGCGTTCAGCACCGAAGTGATTGACTTAAGCGATAAAGTTGTCGACCCACTGTCGCTGCTGTTAGAAGTTCAGGTCGGAGGCGGCACCCGAATTGGTTTGGGCCTGGCAGCCGCCAGAGCAAAGATATCGATTCCCCAACGCACACTGCTGGTCTTGGTCTCTGACTTTGAGGAAGGTGTCAGCGTCGGTGAGATGCTGGGCGAAATCAGGGGGCTCGCCGAGAGTGGTGTTCGGTGCTTGGGCTTGGCTGCTTTGGATGATTCCGGAGTGGCTCGCTTTCATCAAGGTTATGCCAATCTCGCCGCGTCAGTTGGCATGTCGGTCGCTGCGGTTGCGCCCGAACAACTGGCTCGTTGGGTGGGCGACCAAATTCGCGGGCATGCCAGCGGTGCCGCTCAGCCACAACCGACTGGTGCCGTATGACCGAGCAACCGCCACGACCGCTGATCGTGCCACTGACTCTCGCGCAGTTCATCGATGCCGCTCCCGGTCGCGTCAGAAAACGGCTCGACAAAACTCCCGATGCGGCTCAGCAATGGGAATGGCTGGCCACCGCCGAGGGCTGGTCCATTAACTGTGGGGAAGAACACGTTACCTTGAAGGTGGAGCGAGGGGTGCTAGCCACAACCTCCGCCGCCGCTTGCACTTGCCTGCTCTCGCCACGTTGCTTTCACATTTTGGCTTGTCTCAATACGCTGGCACCCGCCGAGTCCCCCGATGTTGCTGAGTCCCCCGATGTTGCTGAGTCCCCCGATGTTGCTGAGTCTCAAGGAGCTGCCGAGTCTCAGGATGTTGGTGAGCAGATATCGCCTCACCCGGCGGCGTCTGTTACCGAGACGCTGGAGAGCCCGGGGCAAGCGACTCGAATCGAAGTGGCACCAGCGATGCGAACCGCCGGGCAAAGTGCCCGCGAGGAATTGAGACTATTGACTCGGATCGGCGGACGACGTGCTGACTTGTTAAGGCAATCTGGGCTGTTGCGAGCGGCGCACAGTTGCCGCGCCGCTGGCCTGATTAATTTAGGAAACCTGCTGCTGCGGGTGGTTGAAAGTGTGCGTCGCCAACGGGAGGCTCGTGATACGGCTGATACGCGTTCGCTGGCCGATGGAATTGGCATGGGGTTATATCACTGTGACCAACTGCTGCGAAACCAGCATGTCACGTCGGCGCTCGTCGGACAGTCCCGCCGTCAATTCGCCGCTTGCGATTTGAGAAAACTGACAGGACTCTGCGCCGAGCCAGTGCTGACGTTAAGTGGTTACGCCGGAGTGGTCGTCCATTTGCAAGGTGTCGATGCTAGCGAAACGACGAGAGCAAACGAGCTGTTTTCGGTCAACCATCTGCGTCCAGGAGATCGCCAATGGATCATGCAAGCCTACCGAGGTGGTATTGATGTGGGGAGCCAAACGCTGCCAGCCGCCGAAATGTGCCGCGGACAAATCTTAGTGCAAAATCTCACCGTATCTCCAGATGGACGCCTGGGTAAAGAAAAGAACACTCGCTGGGCCATCACGAAACGCCCGCTTGAGCAAGCACCCTTTTCGCTCGGCCGCTTTGGGACATCACTGGCATCACAGATCCAAACCATTTTTAACAACGCGGCGATCCCCGCAAACGATCGTCTCGCTGGCTGGAACCTAATTGCCGTGGATGCCCAAGTCGTCGGCGCACAAGGCTCCGCACTGATTGTGCGTGTTGGCGAAAGCATAGCCCCTTGGAAAATGAGAATTGCGATCGATCATCCGCACGTACCATTTCGCGAAAACCTAACCCTGCTATCTCGCTGCCCGGGACTCATGCTGCGTTGCCTGGGACGCCTGAGACTAAACGCAGCGGGAGAAGTCGACCTGTTGGCGATTGCCGCCGCGGCCTCCGAAAAACCGGAGGTGCAAGCAACCAAATCGGAATCCACACCCACGTTGAAACTACCCGACGAGTGGCTTGAAATCTGTAACGTTGGTTGCGACCGTTTAGAACGCCATCATGTAATTCGTATTCAGCGGTGGAGCGAGGAGATCCAGTTAGAAACAGAAACGGAACCGTCCAGAGGCGTCTTCGAGGGTTCACCGCTGGACGGACTGGAGCCATTGCGACGTCGGCAAATTGCGATTGCCTTGGGTGGACGCCATGGAGTTGCCGATGTCACCTCCGAAACCCACCTGCGCGATCGTTCCCGACTTTCGCGGCAGCATCAACATACCGCCGCCGAACTGTTAGACCTGCTCGCGCTGACGGCAAAAGAACGCGACCTGGAAATGCCAACGCTTGGCGCCAGCAAGGAAAAGCTGCGGCAACAATTCGAACAGGTTTACTTGGCGACCCACCTCTACCTGCAATCCGCGGCGTTGCATTTCCAGCAACAACTTTGGCTGAACAAAATCGGCTAGCCGATGGTTGATTGGTCAGCCCCCGATCGCAATTTTCCCAGCTGCCTCTCGCAGGTAAATCCACGGCTGCTCAGCCATACTTTCCAACAGCCACTCGCGAAAGAATTCAAACAGATGCTCCTCGTCCTCCAACTTATCATCGTACTCCTGCGACCATTCCTCATACTCTTCTTCAACCCAACTTTCCTTGGCTCGCTCTTCCCATTCCTCGGTTAGTGCTTCCAGCCAACTCGAATACTCGTGCTCCCGCCAACATGCCACCTCCTCCAAATCGGTAACATCTAAGTCGTTCAACTCCGCGTAGGCTGGCCACTCTTTTAACGCATACGCCCTCCATTGCTCCTCGGCAAAAGCCTTAAACTCCTGTTCATCAGGTTCATAGTTTTGCTCGACGTATTCGTCCCACGCTTCGTCTTTTCTTGATTCGAGCTCCAGCTTTGCCCGTTCATTACCCCTGTTCTTCCAGACTGCGGCACAATAAGCCTCTGGATCATCGATGGTCCGCACCAACTCGAGTTGCAGGAAATCACAGATCCGTTCCAAATAATCGAACTGAATCCCCCGCACTTCGTTGACGAAACGACTCAGCGTCGGTCGCGGGATCTCCAGTGCATCGGCCAGCGCGTTCGATTTGTAATCATCGAATTCGATCACCGTCCGTACTCTCTTTTGTATCGACATCAGCCTGCTCCGAGCGTAGTTTATGTTACCATTAAGGTAATGGTAAAGGATATCTGCTGGAAAGCAAACGATTTAATTACAAAAATTACCGTCAGGGTAACTCAGCGCGAGTGGGGCTTCAGGCGGACAAGCATGCGGGGTATAAAGAAGAAATTAGCGATGTTCGAAAATCGCCTTCCACCAACGAGAAAAACGCATGTCCGACAATCCGTTTCAACCGACCACCGGTGAACCCACTGACGGTACGGGGGCGACAAAATCCGTAACCGACATGCAAGCCGCTTACAACGTGGTCTCGGACACGGTGACGGGGGTAAACGTACGCTGGAGTGACAACAAGTTCCAGGCGATTTTCATTTTCGCAGCGG
>CAZHTX010000003.1:0-37522 GCA_964535475.1 uncultured Pirellulaceae bacterium | reverse complement strand
ACCTATCCGAAAACCATAAAAAAGGCCCGCGGCTAGCGCCGTCGGCTCAGAGTTTTCAGCCCGCGGCTAGCGCCGTCGGCTCACGGTTCCGAGGAACCGGACGCTAGCGCGTTCCGGCTGATTTGGTTGCGGTTTTCGGCCTGCGATTGCCACCGGGCGCCCAGCGGCCCGCTATTTACTTGCACTTGCGGTGCATTTACACTCTTGGTGCATGGGGTTCGTTGTGCTCGGCTCCCATTGTGCTGGACTCCGTCCGGCGTTCCCGGCTTGTCCGCAACAAGAGTAACCGCATGCGACTCGCAGAGGCTAATCCAGCTGATTCGTTAGGCGGCGAGTATCTCCGGATGATGCTCGGCGGAACGGGTGTTGCTTTTGCCATGTATTGGTTATTGCAGGGGGAATTTAGCTGGGAAGCACTGGGGGTCGCCGCCGCGGGATTGGGTTTATCCCTGGTTGCTGCGGCCGGCCAGTGGCAATTGAACTGGACCGCCGCCGTGGGGGCTGCCGCCGTGCGGATTGCCATTTGCGGCGGGTTGCTGGCGGGCTGCCTCATCGGCTGGTATCGTCACGAGTTATCGGCTCTGCCCGCCGGTGAACCATTCGTTGTCTTTTCCCTCCCCGCACTGGCACTTTACCTCGGCATTCTGATCGTGTGGAATCTGCGTCTGCTGCTGCAACCATTGTTTTCCGGCCGTGCCCAGCCGGATGGCGAGCTGGATTACGAGCTGGATGGCGAGGGCGACTTGCGGGAAACCAGTAGTCATGCCGCCGGGATTCGGCGTTTGGTTGGCGGCCTGATCATTGGCGGGGTGTTGGTTTACATGGTGTTGCTGCCAACGGCGCAGTGGGTGGAGCAGTGGAGTGCTAGCCCTCAGGAAACCTACGCGGTCGAAGAGGAATCGCTGGGCGAGATTTTCCGAATTCACTCGGCAAAAGTCGCAATTTTTGCGATCTTTGTTGCCATTGGCGCCTCGTTCGGCAGTTTTCTCAACGTGGTCGCCGAAAGTTTACCGACCGGGCGTTCCATCGCCCTCCGCAGTTCTGCCTGCCCGCAGTGCGAACAGCCGATTCGCCGTATCGACAATCTGCCAATCATTAGTTATTTGCTTCTGCGAGGGCGTTGCCGAAGCTGCCGAGCTGAGATTCCCGTGCGATACCTGTTAACCGAACTGACCGGCGCTGGCTTGTTTGCCGCGATGTTTATCGGTGAATTGATCTCAGGAGCCGCCAATCTACCGGGTGTAAAGCAACCGATGTACACCGGGATTGTGTGGATCATTCTCTACACCAAATGGAATGTGGTCGGCGTGACAGCTTATCACCTGCTGTTGTTCTGCATTGTCATGACGGCCGTCTTCGCGCAAGCTCAGCGACGCAGATTGCCGCTGCGATTTTGGCTTCCCGCCCTGTTGCTGGCGATTGGGTTACCAGCCCTGTTTCCTGACCTGATGCCCTTGAAAGTACACTCGTCCGTTGCCGCTTGGCTGCCCCTGCCCAATTTGTTGGTCGGTCTGATCAGCAGTGTCGCGGGACTGGCTGCGGCGGTTGCGAGTGCTCCGTTACTTGGCCAACTAGCACGCCGCGTTTTGCTGACCGCGGATACGTCGCCCAGCGAAAGCACCGACGACGAAGACGAGAGCACTGACGGCGAGGGTACCAATAATGGTGGCAGCACGTTCAGTTGGTCATTGTATGTCCTGGGAGCCGGTTTGGGCTGGCAAGCAACCGTCAGCATTGCCGTGCTGAGCGCCGTGGCGTTGTTCGTGGTGCGATTGCTTAAGCCGACACGCCATGCATTCGGCCAATTGGGCCCCACGGCACTCCTGTTCTTGGTCGCACTGGCTCACCATTTGGGCTGGCAATCCATTTATGAATGGACTCGTCCGATCTGGCTCGGCTAACTTAGAGGGGTCTGTATTGGCTGAACCAATGCTGGCCTTGATACGTACCGCAGGAAAAACCCACTTTTACAACCCTTGTGCAATTGAATCATTCCCCGATCTTTCGAAGGACACCGATGCCTTATTCGTTACTCCCCACCGGCCGCTCTTTTTCTCTGCTGACCATCGCCCAATTGCCCTTGGTGGCGATTCTGTGCTGCTGCAACATTGGTTGCTCGCCGAGCACTCCCGTAGCCGACGAAGCGGCCGCCACGGAAGAGTCGGACCATGATGATCATGACCACGACCACGAGGATCACGACCACGGGGATCACGACCACGGGGATCATGATGAGCCTGCGCTCGAGTCGCTGGCGGCCGGTTTAGATAAACTGGAGAGCGAGTTTTCCGTAATCAAGGCAGCTTTTGAAAAGGACTCGCCCGAGGACGCTCATGATGAACTGCATGACATCGGTCATTTGCTGGAGTCGTTGGAGCAATGGGTTGCCAGCGATTCGGCAGCCAACGAAGTTGACCAAGCTGCCGCCGCACCGCTGGTGAAAACCTTGTTCACCAGCTTCGGCAATCTCGACGACACCTTGCACGGCGTGGAAGGTGTGGACATCGAGGCTAATCTCCAAGAGATTTCCACTACGATTACTCAATTGAAGGAACTGGCGAAATGAGCTCCAGTAAGTTTGGGGTGGTAACGATTTGCTTCAGCCTCTTGATTGTCGGCTGCGGCACGCCGGAGTCTTCGCAAATCGACCAGCTTCGCCAGCAATTTCTGGTCGAATCGATTGGCGGAGCACCGACGAGTTTGGCAACCGCTTTAGAGCTGGAAGATCGCCAGCCGGAGTTAGTCTTAGCCGGCAAAATATACGGCGGCGACCTTTCACCCTTTGATGCCAAAAAGGCCAGCTTCACCATCGTCGAGCTTCCCGAACCGGGGCACAACCACGACGACCCGGGCGACTGTGTCTTCTGCAAACGAAAACTGGACGAGGCCGCCATGGCTGCCGTTCATTTAGTCGATGATCAATCCGCGACGATCGAACTGCCCGCCGACAAATTGCTGGGTCTCACCTCGAAGATGAGCGTCATGGTTAAAGGCAAAACCAAACGCGTCGGAGACATGTTGATCGTGCAGGCGACTGAGTTGTGCATTTTGGATGACGCGAAAGCAGCCGAGCTATCAGCCGCGTTCCGGCAGCCCAATCCAACAGACACGCCGTAGTGCGATTGCGGTTAGCGGTTTTGGCGCTAGCCACCGTTTTGTTGCACGCGATTGGTTCGGTGCAAAACGAGAACCGCGGTTAGCGGTTTTGGCGCTAGCCACCGTTTTGTCACACGCGATTGGTTCGGCGCAAAGCGAGAACCGCGGCTAGCGCCATTGCGGCTAACGAGACCCGCGGCGAACGGTTAGCGGTTTTGGCGCTAGCCACCGTTTTGTTGCACGCGAATGATTCGGTGCAAAACGGGAACCGCGGCTATCGCCATTTCGGCTAACAGTTTTGACGTCAAAAAAAAACTCTCCCGACTCGATGCCGGGAGAGTTTTTCGCATTATTCGTCACTGAACTGCGTGACTTCAGCCCACTTGGCAAACTAGAAAGCGCCAGCGGGGGCTTGTTGTTGCTGAGCGGAGAGCACACCGCCGAGTGCGCGGAGCACACCTTCTCCGAGGGTAAACTTGACGACCGAACCTCGTTCGATTGCTTCCATTCGGATCCCTAGTGAATCGACTTCGGAGAACGGTGCGATGCCATCAATCATGGCGGCAACGGGCTCGCTCGGTGCGATCGACTGAGCAAACTCTAGAATGGGCAACAAGTTCAAGATCGCTTGGCTGTAAGGCCGATCGGCGGGGACGGTGTCCTCGCCGCTGCTGTCAATCAAGCCTTTCAGCAATGCTTCATTTCGCTTGCCGAGCCCCAAGTAGACAACATCTTCGCCGGTGCCGATCGTCAGACGTAGGGTTTCGCCGAAGATCATTTGTGCTTCTTCCTCAGATGCGGGAACATCGGTTTCGATGTAATGCATTGTGACTCCCGAGTACTCGGCCGCATCGAACGAGAATCGCAAGTTGGGGCTGCCGCCGGTCTTTTCTTCGATCTTAGCTGCGAGCTCTTTGGCCAGTTCGGCGACTTTGTTGCCGTCAGAGACAAAGAAGCCGGCAACTGCGTTGAGTTCCTGATTTTCCAGCGTGAACATACCACCGGCATCGGTCTTGCCTTCCTGAATGGTCTCAATGCCGATTTGGATCAGCTTGTCGAAGAAAGTTTCCAGTTCGGCACGATCTTCTTCGCTCAAATTTTCCACTTGCTCGAGGGCAGTACGCACCGAGGCGGTCGACTGCTCGAGCGACATTTTGGCTTGCTCAATTGACATATCGCTAATCGAGGTGGCGCCATGAAAATAACCACCAACTTCGGGCTGGATCACAGCGGCGAACTTGCTGGGAATTGCACGTTGGTCCGCGTAGGATTTCGCTAAATCGGTTCCCTCGGCAGCCGTGGAAACAATTTCCATCATTAACCGTTGTTGGTCGGGCTGAATGGCAAAACCGAACTGCAGTAGTTCAGTCTCTTTGATGACGGTCTCAAGTTGCTCCAACGACTGCTCACCCATTTCCCGAATTTGGGCTGCTTGCTCTTCGGGTTGCATTGCCATCGCACCCTCGAATCCTTGGCGCATAGCTTCGAGAGCTTCCATGCGCTGGGCGGGGCTGAGTGCGCGGACGTTGACGCGAACGCCAATGTCATAATCATCACCCATCCCGTGCAGCCAAGCGGTGGGGTCGGCGGGCAAGGACTTCAGCAGCTCTTGGTTGGCCGTCACGTAGGCCCAATCTTCTTGCTGGCGAATGAAAATAATGTTGGGACCCGCGGCGATCGCCAGCGTACCATCCCCAAGATCATCGGGAGGACCGACAATGCCCTCGACCGCTCGGAGTAAAAGTTTGACGTCAGTCGTTGGAATCGCACCCAATGGAGCGGGGACACCATCGAGTACCGGGAAGGCAACCACGATGGGACGCGTTTTATCAAGCCCATTGGTGTAAATCCCGGCCATTCCTTGAACCATCCCGCTGGCCTGCGACTGACCAACGGCGGAGGCCACGTAATTAATGTCGTTCATCAAGCGGTTGAAGTTGGTGATCGATACGACCACCACCGGCTCATTGGCCGCTTCTTCTTGAGCTAAGGCTGAAACCGGCGCGGCAGCCAGGAGGGCTGCGGCGGCGATTGCGAAACCTCGCAATCGAATCCCCATGAGCATTGTTGAAAGTCCTTTGAAGGATGAAGAAATGGAAAACTCTAGCTCTTACACCGATTCTACCCGAGAGTCAAAGCTCTGGTTTCGAGCCGGCCCTGTTTTGACGGAGGCCCTGTTTTGACGGCGGCCCTGTCGGCGGCTGCCATTGGCCCCCGCGATCGATCGAGCTGAATATTCTAGGGGGAAGGTTTGGATCAGACCAGTTGTCTGAGAAAGCGTCCTTCGTTAATTGTCGGACGCTCGGGCCTCCCCTTATGCATATAGGTCAGTTGCAGCGCATCGACTCCCATTAACCGCAAAATTGTCGCGTGAATGTCGTGCACGTGGGCCCGTTGTTCCACGGCCCGCAAACCGAGTTCGTCAGTGGAGCCGATCGTTTGTCCACCGCGGACGCCACCCCCGGCCATCCACATCGTAAAGCCGGTGGGGTTGTGGTCGCGTCCATTCCCCTTTTCCGACATCGGCGTTCTACCGAACTCGCCTCCCCATACGACCAAGGTTTCGTCGAGCAGTCCCCGTTGTTTCAAATCTTGGATCAAACCGGCAACTGGTAAATCCATTTGCCCGCACAACTTGCCGTGATTGGCTTCGATCCCCGAGTGTGCATCCCATTTGCTGCCAGCTCCGTGATAGAGCTGGACAAATCGCACACCCCGTTCGCTCAGCCGACGAGCCAGCAAACAGAGTCGTCCAAAGCCGGCCGTTTCCTGCTGGTCCATCCCGTAAAGTTGTTGCGTCGCTTTGGTTTCACGAGCCAGATCGATCGCATCGGGTGCTTGGGCCTGCATTCGGAATGCCAATTCGTAACTGGCAATGCGTGCCTCAAGCTCCGATTGCTCCGAATGCGCGTCGGCGAATTGTTGGTTTAATCGATTGAGGTAGGCAAGTTTGGCCAACTGACGATCGTGGCTCAGCCCCGCGGCGGGCTGTAAATTGGGAATCGTCTCGCCCGACTCCTGAAAACGAATCCCTTGATGCAACGCCGGCATGAAACCAGCACCCCAGTTGCGTGGGCCGTTGGTGACCTGCGAGCCGGTATCTTGCATCACCACGAATGCCGGCAAATCAGCATTCTCCGTGCCCAAGCCGTAACTCACCCAACTGCCTAATGATGGGCGCCCACCCACGATCGAACAGGTGTTCATCTGACAAACACCGGCCGAGTGATTAATGCCGTCAGATTGGCACGACCGGATGACGGCGATGTCGTCGACAACTTTTGCCGTGTGGGGCAACCAGTCGGAAACCCAAGTGCCACTCTCGCCGTGTTGTTGCCACTTGCGTTTACATTCCAACAACGGCGACCTCGATTCGCCCATCGCCGTGATCACATCCCCAAAACTTTCCGGCATCGGTTGACCGGCCAACTTATTTAGCAAAGGTTTGGGATCGAATAGATCGATGTGGCTGGGTCCTCCCTCCATAAACAAAAAGATGGCTCTCTTGGCCGTCGGGCGGACACGCCCCGCCGAGGACCCAGCCGAGTCGCTGCCAGCTGAGTTATTGCCAGCAGGTTGATTGCCAGCCGCCGCGGTCGAGGCTAACAGTGAAGAAAGCGCCAGCGAGCCAAACCCACCACCGCTCCGCAACAGAAAATCGCGGCGGCTGCGGGGGATTTCGATATGAGGTAGCGAATGCATCATCATGTTCTAATCAACGTATAAGAATTCGTTTGAATTAAGCAACGCGTGGCAGAGGTCGACCAGGGCAATCCGCTCCGGGTCCGGCAGTTGCAACGATTGCCCGGGCGGCAACAGGTGACGATCGTTACCCGAATAATCATGAGCCCAATGCGGCTGGGCATTGAATCGCCAAAATCCATCGGCGCCGATAGCCGCCGGGCTACGATCCCCCGCACCGGCAACCAACAATTGATCAGGCGGCAGAACCTGAGAACTGATTCGCACATCGTCGATCAGCCCGTCAAATAGATTGACCTTGCCCGTCTCGCGACCACCGATCACCAAGTTTGCTCGGCTTTCGATCTGTCCGACGGCCGCGTGGGACAACATCACAACGTGTAAATTTCCTGCCGGCTCGCTGAGATCGCGGAGATAGAAAGTTACGCTGCCAGGTTCGGCATCCCCAGCAGACGCATCCCCAGCAGCAGCACTAATCGCGGATGCATTAGCAGCGGAAGTGCCGCTTGGCTGTTTCGCCCAACGCACGGATACGGCGGCATAGTAATCATGATTCAGTTTCAGGTCGTCCCCGGAAAAGAGGGCAGTCTCGCCGAAGCCGCCTGTTTGTTGCGGCCCCCAAAGCTGAATCACCAAGGTCTGCGGTTTCCGCCGCGAGCCCTTGCCAGTGACACCAAAAGCCCAGCCTGGCCCATCCCCTTGCCGCTGCGAAGCAATCGTGCGGACCGCACCGGAATCGTAAACCGAACGGACGCGGAAGTAGGCTTCGATTGTGAAATCATGTCGCGGCCAGTCGGTGGTCAGGGGAACCTGAGCGGCCAACTTGTCGCGTTGCGGTGAGATATCAAGCGCATCGCCCAAGTCGGCAGCCAAGGCACCCGTGGAGATCTGCGATTGTTGCTGACGCTGATCTCGCTGTTCTTCCACCGCCAATTGATGAACTTGGTCGAGATATGCCTCCGCCATCCGCAGCTCGTCGGGGGTTGCGCCCCGTCCGAAGGCCAATTCCCAGAGCTGGTTGATTCTCGCCTGGCGATCAGCGCCACTGTTCCAAATCCGATCGGCAAAGCGACGGGCGTGCCCCAACATCTTGGGACTGTTAATCAACATCAATGATTGCAATGGCGTGGTGGTTGTGTTGCGAGACGCTTCGCTGTTAAAGAACAGGGGCAGATCAAATACATCCAAGAACGGGTCGCGGCTGTTTCGCATGATCCGCCGATAGATCGACCTTCGTGGCTTGTCACCGGCGTACCCTTGACCTCCCCGCTGCCAATCCAATTCTCCTGAAACAGCCAGAATGGTATCGCGAATCTGTTCGGCATCGAGTCGGCGCGTGTCAGCTCGCCAGTAATAATCGTTGGTGGGATCAATCTCCGTCTGAGCGACAAACTTGGCTCGATCATCACCGCTGGTGGCTTGTCGATAAGCGGCTGACAGTAAGATGCTGCGATGCAGTTGTTTCAAACTCCAACCGTCACGAACGAACTGCACCGTCAACCAATCGAGTAACTGAGGATGCGTTGGTTCACCCGCCAAACGTCCAAAATCGCTGGCGTTAGGAGCCAAGCCGCGGCCAAAGTGATATTGCCAAACCCGATTCACAATCACGCGAGTCGAAAGTGGATTGTCGGGCCGCGTCAGCCAGCGGGCCAGCGCCGCGCGGCGGCCCGTCGTCGGTTGTCCGGAAATATCTGGAATCTCGGCCGGCTCGGGTTCCAAGATAGTGAGAAAGCCGGGAGCGATTGGTTCGGCGGGGCGAGTCGGAATCGTTGTAACGGGTGCCTCGGAACCCACATCCACGGCCACCATCGCGGTCGGCGGGGGAGTTGGCTTGAGCGAATCATGTTTTGCCAACTCGGCCAACAAGGCGTCACGCCGTTGTTTGCTTTCGTCCTTAAACTGTTTGTCCAACTGCTTTAAATCATAGTCGACTTGGCGATAGGCCAACTCTGCCAACTGATGTTCGTGAGGCTCGCGCTGGCTGGGTTCGGTCCGCAGCATGGCTTGAATGTCGAGCGGGAAACGCGTAATTGCCACTTCACTTAACCGCTCGCGATGGGGTTGTTCGAGGGCCGCGATCTGTTCGCGAATCTCGGCGGTGGCGGCTTCCCATGTTGCTAAATCGGCTTCGTACTGTTGCAACTCTGCGGGGGTCGCGGCAAACTCGCTAACCGGCAGCAACGGTTCAAAGAATGCTCTCAGGCGAAAGTAATCACGCTGCAGAATCGGATCGAATTTATGGTCATGACATTTGGCGCACTGCATGCCCATACCCAAGAACACATCCCCCGTGGTATCGGTAACGTCACTCAGGATGGTGTTCCACTGACCCCGCGCGTCTCGCAGATTATATTCATAAATCCAATTGCGGAGATAACCGGTGGCAATTTTTGCGGTGGGAGAGTCAGGGAATAATTCATCACCGGCAATCTGCTCTTGCACGAAACGATCATAAGGTTTGTCTTGGTTCAGCGAGTCGATGACATAATCCCGATACCGCCAAGCATTAGGACGATAAAAATCAGCTCGATAGCCATCTGAATCGGCGTAACGCACTAAGTCCAGCCAATGTTGCGCCCAACGCTCGCCGTAACGCGGGTCATCCAGTAACCGGTCGACCAAATTGGCATAAGCATTTGGATCTTGATCATTAACGAATTGCCGCATTTCATCTGGACTCGGCGGCACGCCCACCAGATTGAAAAATAGCCGCCGCGCCAACGTTGCGCGATCGGCGGCGGGTGTCGGTTGCAAACCCTGCTCGCGCATCGCGGAAAGCAGAAAAGCATCGACCGGCGACTCGTCCCAACCCGCTGGCGTTGTTTCCCCAGCGGCGGCGATTGACGGAATCTGCGGTTCGCTCAGCGGTTGAAAGGCCCACCACTGGCGGTCTTCAGCGGAAATTTTGGACTGCTCGTCACGCGGCGGCATCGCATCGTGGGCTGGCCAAGGGGCACCGATCGCAACCCACTTTTCCAACACCCGAATCGCTCGCGAATCAAGCTGCTCGGCCGGGGGCATTTCTAAATCTTCGTAGCGGATCGCCGTGATCAACGAACTGGCATCCACATCACCCGCCACCACCACGGGGCCCGACTCGCCACCGCGGAGCAGGCCGGCGTGGTTATCCAAGCGAAGTCCCGCTTGCTGCTTGGACGACCCGTGACACGACCAACAATGCTCGGCCAACAAGGGCCGCACCTCTTGCTCAAAAAAACGCAACTCGGCCGCTGTCAACTCGGCTTGTTCCGCCAGTTGACCGTTTGCCGGTTGACTGTTTGCCAGCTGACTGGGGGTTGGCTGGCCGCTTGCCACACTGCTTAGCAGCAGCAACGGCAACAGCGACAAAAGTCCGACCGATAAACGAGTCAAACCTGGCAGCGACCGGTTGGAGGAGCTTAGTTCAGGCACTGTTTCTTCCGTTCTTTCGCACATGGCTTAAACGAACAAACTGGTAATCGGTTTGCCATTGTCGGTAATCGGCACGGGACGGTCCCCATCATAAAGGTGCTTGGCCGGATCGATCCCCAAGCACGCGTGGATCGTGGCAAAGAAATCTGGCACGCTGACGGGGGCATCGACAATCTTCTTGGACAAGTCATCGGTCGTGCCAAACGCACCGCGGTGCTTCAACCCGCCACCTGCCAAAACGCATGTAAAGGCGGAGCCTTGATGACCGCGTCCGCCGCCTCCGTCAAACTCGGGAGGGCGACCAAACTCGCTGGTAATCACGATCAATGTTTTGTCCAACATCCGCTTTGCTTGCAGGTCATCCATGAGCGCGGCGACAGCTTGATCGAGTTCCGAAATCAATTGATGTTGATTAAGAATCCCATCGTTATGAACGTCCCAGCCGGTACCATTGAGGAAATTCAAATTATGAGATACTTCAACAAACCGCACACCCCGTTCCAACAACCGGCGGGATAATAAACAGCGTTGCCCAAACTCGCCACCGTATTGATTCCGCAAACTGTCTTTTTCATTTTCTAATTGAAAGACGCGGTTAAACTCGGGGCCGCTGAGCTTAAGATTTTGAGCGATCTGAGCATCGTAATCGGCGACTCGGGGATCGTCGGGAAAGCGACGTTGGGCGGCTTGGCGCATGGTCCCGAGCAACTGCTCGCGGCGGTTTTGCCGCGTGGGCGTGACGTAGTCGGGACGCGACAAGCCAGCGGGCCCCTGACCGGTTTCGGTGAGATACAGATATCCCGCCTTGGCACCGAGAAAACCCGGCCCGCGAGTCACATTCGGATAGCCGATCAGCACGTAGGCGGGGGCCCCATCGGCCGCCGCGCCGCGTTGGTCGGCGATCACCGACCCGAGCGATGGATAGACGACGGTGCCGCTGACCGGACGTCCGGTATGCATGCGGTTAGTGGCGGCGGCATGTTCGTCGATGACATCATGATGCACGGAACGGACTGCTGTGATTTGTTCCATGCGACGAGCCAATTGCGGCAAGTGCTCGCAGACTTGAACTCCGGGCAACGCGCTATCGATGGCGCGGTAGTAGGCCCCCGGTTTCCGCGTCTTAGGATCCCCCATCGCTTTGGGATCAAAAGTATCGATTTGACCCATCCCGCCACCGAGCCAGATCGAAATACAGTGCTCAGCCCCGCCCAGCAAATCAGCTCCCGGCGATGCCTCATTCGTCGACTCGTTTGGCTGGTCGCCGCCCGGTTGCTCTGCTCCCCAGCCGATCCGCGCGGTGGAGCTCAACAAGGCGGCCGCCGCCGAACTGGCGAGCAATTGACGACGAGCGAGAGGTTTGCCATGACTCATCCGTTGATCCCCGTTTTTGCAGGCATGCATATTTGTGGAGGCATTCATGTTAGGGTACCCAAACAAATTCAGGTGAGTTGACCACAGCCCAGACCACGTCCTCGTAAGCTTCCCGCCAGGCGGGTGTTAAACGCGGGTCCGAGGCGGCACCTTGTTGCGCGCGTTGCCCGCGCTGGATTTGAATTTCGTTAGCCGCGGCGGCTAGGTGATTGGACCAAGAGACGCGGCGCAGTGGTGGCACAGCAGCCGGCTGTTGGACTTGATCAGCGGGAACTTGTCGTTCGGCAAAACCGGGGGCCAAAATATTGACGACATCCTCCAGTTCGTGCTTTGACGGCAGGCGACCGAGAAATTGCAAATAGAGCGTTTCAGACAGCTGCTGAGGAGACTCCGCCGCCAAGGCCCAGGCGGCCAATTCGTTTTCCACCGAAGCCCGCGTGACCCAAGTCGTCACCGTGCCATTGGCCAAGATACCGGGCTGTAGCAAATTGGCTTGCTGTTCACGTCGCTGGATTGGATTTTGCCGGGAGCCGGTCCAGCCAAAAGCTGATAGCACATCGGCCACCGCTTGGGCTCGCGGCAAACTCAAACTGGGGCGGTCGCGTTCGTTAGATAGCGAAGCAAACTGCCAAGCCCGTTGCGGGAACCCCAACGAGATCATCGTGGTTGCCGGACGTCGCGCTTCGGGATCAAACGTCAGTTCCTCGGTTCGCAGCGGCGTGCCCGAAGCGGTAAACAGGCTGTCCACAATCTGCTCGGCGGTCAAACGTCGACGGTCGGGGGCGGCAAACCAACGTTGCTCGGCGGCCGCTTCGCGGTTGTTTCCCACCGCCTCGCGTTGATACGCTTCCGAGTTCATGATTTGCCGCATGAGATGTCGAAAGTCATAACCATGACGCACAAAATCTACCGCTAACCAGCGTAATAGCTGCGGATGGCTCGGCTGGGCGCCTTCCCAATCGTGTACCGGTTCGACGATGCCGGCCCCCATTAAGCGTTGCCAAACGCGATTCACCAAGACTTCCGCGAACCGCGGGTTGAGTGGCGAAGTGATTCTGGCCGCCAAGCGTTCGCGGCTGTCCTCCGGGTTTCGCAAAATTTGGTTCAAAATCTCCGGATCGGTGCCGCCGTCAAGTTGGCTGAATGGCCACGCGGGCTCCACCGCTTGGCCCGCCGGCAAAGTCACGCTGATCAATGATTGGCGATCTTGGTTGGCAGCAAAAAAATCAGCTCCCACGGTGCTGGTCGCCGGTACGCTGAGAGGCTTCCGGGCCAACATCGAGGCGATTGAAAACAGCTCGCCCTGGGTCGGACTGCTGTAAGGAGAATCGTGGCAACGCGCGCATTGCATGTCGATTCCCAGAAAGGCTGAGGTGAGAACGTGAGCCTTTGCTGCCTGGGGCACATCGTTATCGGCGGCAAAACCAAACCCCGCGCTGCCTCCCTCACGTTCACTGCCACGCAACATGATCAGCTCCGTGACCATCCGATCCCAAGGCTGACCATCGCGCAGCTGTTCGTAAAGAAACCAGCGGAACGGCCCTGAATTATTGAGGCTCGGTTTGAGCGGATTGGGGTTTTCCGCCAGCACATCCTGCCAATAGCTGACCCAATGATCGGCCAAGCGGGGATCTGCCAGCAAGCGATCGATCAGCCGTTGACGTTTATCGGGGTCGGTATCTTGCAAGAACTTTCGCACCTCGTCCGCGGCAAGCGGCACACCGAGGGTGTCGAGTGCAACGCGGCGAAGAAAGCTGGCGTCGTCAGCCAGCTCGGCGACCAGCGTTGGCGTTGGTGTACTAGCATGCGTTGGCCACGCCGCCCCCTGGTCAATCCAATCCGTGAGCAGAGTCTGCTCGGTGGCGGACAACGGTTTGCCGGGTGGCATTTGTTCGTCACCCTCAGCATGCAGACGCAGGATCAACGAGCTGGTCGAAGCATCTCCAGGGACCACCGCCGGATCTCCCGAATCGCCTCCCTGCATCGCGGCAGCCAGCGAATCGAGCCGCAGTCCACCCTTGGCTTTCTCCCCGTGGCAGCGCAAGCAACGCTCGCTCAGCAGTGGCAAAACCTGCTGTTCAAATTGTTCCTCAGTAGGCTCCCGCGGCGCTTCCACATTCGCATGCGCTTGTGCAATTTTGTTGGCGATAAAAGCATCAATCGGATGCTGGTCTTCCTTGCCAACCACTTTCGGCACGACAATCGGATCGACTTGCTGCTGTTGGTCGATCCATTGACTTGCCAAGGCGTGGCGATGTTTCCAGAAGGGCGTGTGCTGGGCAGCCAAGCGGCGGCGAGTTGCGTCATCGAGTTCCGTTAGTTCCGCCTCATGCTGTTGACGATGAGCAATGATCTCGACATCTGTCAGCAGCGGCCCGGCGGGATCGAATCCCTCACGGCCTGACACCGCGGGGCCGAGTAATTGAAATGACTGACCGTCCGCTGTCTCCACTGCCAGCAGCGACTCGCCCGGTTCGGGGCGGAGTTTCGCACCTCCGACAATCATCTCCCAAATTAGCGGATACGTTCCGCCGCTCTCAATGTGCAATTCGGCGAAGACTTCTTGATCCCCGTAACCCACGATTCGCAAACCAGGGAGCGGAGGTTGTGGTAATGGGTCAACCGGTTGATGTCCGTCGGTCGAACCGCCGTGGGGCTTGGTGCGAGCCACAACTTGACCATCAAACCAGAGACGGCTGAGCCCACGAGCACGCATCAACAAGCGATGACTTCCGGCGGGCAAAGTGATTTCGCCAGCCGCTCGCACCAACACCGGAGCTTGCCAACTCTCGCGCACGCCCCAATCGTCGTAGCGATAGGGCAAGCGGTGCAAGAAAAAGTGCTCCGCGTTCCAGGTCGAGATCGCGTTGCTCGGTGGACGATGAGCGGGATACCATGCTGCGTGCGAGGCGAGGCCCTCGAACAGAGTGAATTGAATTTGCTCAGCGGGAAAGTCGACTTCGGGAACACGTTCAATCCCCACCAGTTCCCGAGGCGGGCCGCCGCTGCGTCGATAAGCTTTTGTGACATCCGCCGCGTCGAGCGCACCGCGGTATAACGTAAGTTGATCGAGCGCGCCGGCGAAACTGTTCGCGTGACTGCCCCTCATGGACGAAGCAATCCAAACTTGGTCGTCATCTTGATGGGGAGCACGGTCGGTGGCTCCCCCCATATCCCAAGCGCCCGTGGAAGCGACACCGTTGACCCAGCAACGGAGACTGTCGGCCGCGCCGAAGGTATAAGTCAGGGCCACGTGATGCCATTGCGCCGACGGAGCGAATCCCAGCGTGCTGGTCCAGCGATGCCAATGCGAGCCCGCGTGGGGTGTGCCCACGCGATCGTCGGCGAACAGAAAACTGACCCGTGCCGAGCCGCCCGATTCGCGCAGTCGCAGCGCCCAATTTTGATTGTCAGCGGGAAAGCCAGCCCGGCCGGTGCGTCCCTTTCCAATTAAGTAAACATTTGCGCCGGGGCCGATTTGATCGAGCTGGACCCACGCGGTCAAGGAAATTGTCTCGCCAGCGGTGAAATCAAACGGGCTCGCCTCGCCAGGGTCGTCGAGCACAATCCGCCCACCATCCCCGGCGAAACGCCAAGCCCGGTTGTCGGCTGGCATTTCGGGAAACTCGGGAGCGCTTGGGCCGGCGACCGCTGGTTCCAGCGAACCGACAACTTTCGCAGCACCGCTCGACAACATATCGCTGGTAAAGCTGACAGCCGCGTTGTCAGGCGACTCAAAATCAAAACACAAGACTTGCGTAACTGCTTCGGCTGGCTGAGCGGGTTCCTGGGCGAGACAAACCGAGAACGCACAGCAGAACAGCAAGCACTGAGTTACGACAAACTGGCGGGTGGGCTTGGGCAGCAGCAGCATCGAGGTTGCCTCTTGCTCCGAATGGCTGGGTGGGAACCTTTCATTGTAGCGAACCCTGGCGTGCGATGGAACTTTGTTTTTGCCGCCCTAATTTCCCCACTCGTTAGCCGCAATGGCATCAGCGGCGGTTTTCGGAGCGGAGCTACGTGGCGGCCGAAATTGTTTGCAACAAGTCGTGCTCGCTGAATGGCTTCGGCAAAAATGAGGTCTGGGGGTCAAGCGAACCGGCGTCGGCGTAACCACTCATCAAAACGACCGACAGCGACTGCTGATGAGAACGCACCCAATCTCGCAAGGCCAGCCCATCATAGGTTCCACTCATGCGAATATCGGTCAACACTAGATTGAAGGCATGAGTTTGAGAGAGCCGAGCGATTGCCGCATCACCGCTGTCAACCAGCTCGACTTGATAGCCCAAGTGGTTCAGCTGTGATTCTAAAGTTTCCCCCACCGTGGAGTCGTCTTCCACAACTAAAATACGCCCACCCTTGGGGAAGTCGGTTTTGTCTTGGATAGGTTTTTCGGAGGTTGCTTCGGTGGTCAAAGGGAACAATAACGTTACCCGCGTGCCACCGTCGGGTAGATCGTTGATTTGAATGTCGCCGCCAGATTGCCGCACGAAGCCAAAAGCCGAGCTAAGGCCCAGGCCTGTACCTTGGCCCGGTGGCTTTTCGCTGAAGAACGGCTCGAAGGCACGCACCTTTGCCTCCGCGGTCAAGCCCTTGCCGCGGTCAAGTATCTCCAGCGAAACATACTTGCCGGGCAACAACTCTGACCATCTCTGGGACTCTTCGTGGTCTAATTCAATTTGTTTGGCGACAATTTTAACGCACTGGTCGCGTGGCTTGGCATCGACCGCGTTGGACAACAAGTTGATCAAGGTCGTGGTCAGCTGAGCTGCATCGACGATCACCGCAGCGTGATTGCTTTCGTCACTGATGATCAACTGATACTGGTGACCCATAGCCGCATCGAGGAGTCCCGAAATGCTGGAGAAATAACTGCTGATCTGAGTAACCTTGGGGGTTAATGTTTGCTGTCGCGCATACGCGAGCAGTTGCCGGATGATCGCCGCCCCGGCGGCGGCACTTTTTGAGGAAGCATCAACCATCTCGACCTGTCGCGGCGTTAAGCCTTGGATATGCAACAGCTCGTTCGTTGTCATCACAACTTGCAACAGGTTGTTAAAGTCGTGGGCAACGCAGCCTGTCAGCTTCCCTAGAGCTTCAGCCCGTCGCCGCCGTTCCAACGTGCGTTCAAGGTCCGCTCGTTCACTTAACTCATTCTTCAAAGCTCTCGTTTTTTCTTCAACAAGTGAGGACAGTTGTTGATTGTGATGAGATTCCTGTTCTTTCAGACGGCGTTCCTGGCTTAACCGCCGACTCACCGCGCAGTAGAGAAAAATGCCGCAGCACAGCAGTAAACAGCCGCCGACCGTTAGGTTGCGAATACTGCGGCTGGCGGTTGCTTCGACGGCAGCCTTTTCCGCCTTTGAGACGGCCAGCATTTTATCGGCTGCCAGCTTGGTACTCTCAGCTCGCAGTCGTTCCAATTCCACTTGACGCTCAAGTGTCGCTTGGGTGAGGGCAATTTCCACTTCGGCACTTTGGCTGAGCTGACGATTGCGAAGCTCCTGTGCGGTCCGGAGGTAGCCAATTCCCTGCACATAGGCTTTCTCTTGGATTGATAGCTGGGCGAGTTTATCCCAAGCCTTTTGTCGTATGGTTTGATCACTCGCGGATACCGCGATTTTTTGAATCAACCGCATGCCGAATGCTTTCCTGCCTAAGCAGTATTGAATCTCTCCCCAGACCAGCATTGCATCATCCACTCGCTGCGGCTGGAAGTTTAGCGCGGAAAGAGCGCGCTTGCAGGCAGATTCCGCTCCCGACCAATCTTGCAGCAGCAAGCATGCGCGAGCTTCGATGATTCGGATAATTGCGAATTGGTAGGGAAACGCTTTTTCGTTGTCTTGGTCTTCACGCAATTGGCTTAGCACTCGCAAAGCTTCGGCCGGTTGATTTCGCCTCACCGCGATATCGGCAAAGCCCGCGCGGACCGCTAAATCAACCGCATCGGAATGACCTAGTGGGATCAAGCGATAAGCAGTTTCGGCCTCTTCGATTCGCCCCAGTTCCAGCAGCAGGTAAGCGAAATTGTTTGCTGCCGAGTAAGCCAAACGCAAATTGCCGAGCGCCATGGCCGAATTGTAAACCTGTTTGTAATGGTCAACACTTTGAGCCAACGCGCCGAGGCGACGGAGGCAGACCCCTAATCGCAAACGGATTGCCGCTTCCATCTCTTTCAATTGTCCCAGCCGCGCATATTCCAAGCCACGCAGTAGCGTTTGAGCGGCTTGCAGGAATTCCTGCTCCCGCATTTGTTCCACGCCACGAACGCGATGGTAGAGGCTTAAGAACAGCGGATCGGAAATACTCGCGCTCAACGCCTCAGCATCCGCAATCACCTCCTCATACTTGCGAGCCTGCTCCATGCCTTGGTAGTTATGCGCTAACAATAAAGCTCCCATGGCCTTGAGATGGGTGCTCGTTTGCCGCCGCCCAGCATCCCGCACCAAAGTTGCCGCTTCGATGCGATTCGACCATGTTTCTTCGAGTTCGAGAGCAATTTCGATGGCCTCTTCGACGGTAGGCTGGCCGATGAAGGCCAACTCTTGCGACGCGAACGCGCTTGCCCCGCCACCAATAGTGGCCTGATCACCGGTTGACGCGTCGCCAGCAGGTGCGTCACCGTCGTTAGCCTGCGCGCGTGCCAGAGGCAGGCTCGTGAGCAGCGTCACCGACAGCATGAACAGGATGATGCCAACGTAACGGCTCGGCCCACGTGCATTGCCGCTGGTGCCTCCGCCGGAGGAGCCAAAGGCAACGCATCGCTTGCGAAACCACAGATCCAACAGCGAAGCAGTAGGCAGGATTTCTTGAGTCGACGCGTTCAAATCCATGACCTTCAACAACCAATCCAAGCCGGTCCGCGGGGCCCATCGCATGCAGAAGGCCGGCCCGCAGCCGGCTGAGAACCTGTTCCAATAAAAACGTGATAAGCTTGGCCGTCTAGACGACGAGATACTCGGTATCTTTAACGAGCCCCGGCATGGGAACCGGATACTTTCCATTGGGTAAGGTGGTAAGTGGTGACGCCGAGTCCAATGTTAACTTGTCAATACCGGGAGCAAATTCATGAGAGCAATTCAGCATTTGATCGAGCGTGATTAATTGCCCCGTGTGGGCCGCCATCCGGCCCATCGAGGTCACGGCGCTGGCCATCACACCGCGCTCAAGCTCATTGTAAGGTTCGTCGTTGCGAATTGCGGCGATCAAATCGTCCCATTCGAGTTGATAGGGGTTTGGTTCCGGTTGCGGGAAAGCCCAAGTTTCGTTCGCTTTGACCATCGCTTGGCTTTTGAAAATGCGGCATTTGGCTGGCGTATGGGAAGCGGTGGAAATCACGCCGACGCCTTTGGTGCCGTGGGCAAAACTGGCGAATTCCTGCTTGCAACCCGGAACAGTGCGGCCATCAACGAATAGTTTGGCGCCATCTTCGAAGGTGTATTCAATGGCGTAGGAATCAAAGTTTTGATCGACGTCGTCACCACGGTAGTGCCGCCCACCGAGAGCGATCGCTTCGGTCGGCCAAGCCCCTTTCATCCAGCATGATTCATCGATGTTGTGAATCAAGAAATCGCTGACGGCGCCTCCGCTGAGCCAGAGAAAAGCATGGAAATTGCGGATCTGATACATCAGTTCGCTCATCCCCTCAGGCTTGGGACCGCAAGCGGCCGTGCCGGTCGGCCCAGCCATGCGATATGCCCGCAGCATGGTAATGTCGCCGATCTCGCCTTGCTGAATTCGCTCCAGCAATTCCTTTCTTGCTTTACAATGCCGACACATCAAACCGACCGCGACTTTGAGGTTCTTGGCTTCGGCTTGTTTGTTTATCTCCAACATTCTCAATGAGGTGGGGCCGTCCACGGTGACCGGTTTTTCCATGAAGACATTTAAGCCCTTCTCGATTGCGTAGGAGTAATGCACCCAGCGGAATCCGGGTGGCGTGGCGAGAATCACCACATCGCCCGGGCGGAGGCAATCCATGGCTTGCCGATAAGCATCGAAGCCGACAAAGCGATGATCGTCCGCCACGTCCACTTTTGCTTTCAGGGCGTTGTTACCACTGACGGCGGCGTAGGAATCATTCAAGCGATGCTGAAATACGTCAGCCATGGCGACCAGTTTAATCGGCCCGTTATCGACCGAGAGGGCGTTCAGCGCCGCTCCCGTGCCACGCCCGCCACAACCAACCAACGCGACCTGAATGGTGTTATCCTCTCCCGGATGAACGGGGCCAGCTTGCGCCGACTTTGCCAAACTCCCGACGATGGTGGTCACGGCCGCCGCGCGGCCCGTGTTCTTGATGAATTCACGCCGCGACGAATCGTTTTTGCTTTGCTCAGCCATGGGGTAATACTCCGGAATCGGGATTAGGGGGATGCTAGGGGAATCAAACAAGTCGCAAGTCACATTGAGATATCGAACCGAAAACCAACCGCCGTCGGCTCATTTCTCATTCTTCAGGGTCTTTTTGCTCGGGGGCCGTCTTGGCCCATTTCTCAGTCTTCTCTTCAGCACTCGGCTCGCTTAGCGGACGGACCACTCGAAAACCAACGTGCAGGGCGTCCGTATGGTACCAGATACTTCTTGGCTCCTGAGGATCTTGGTCCTTCCATTCCTCCTCGGATGCTTCGCGGACGGAGCTTCGCAATTGCTCCGGATCACCATCCCAGCCACCACCGCGGACGACGCGGGGATAGAGCGTGCTCGGGATGGCCAGTGGATTTTCGCTGGTCGTATCGGCCGCCTGTGCGTAGAAGTCGGGAATGTATTGGTCTAAGACCCATTCAGCGACATTTCCATGCATATCATATAAGCCCCAAGGATTGGGTTTTTTCTGACCAACTTTTTGGTAACTTGAGTCGCTATTGTCAAAATACCAAGCATGTTCCTCGAGCAACTCGGTATCGTCACCGAACGAATACGCTGTGCTGGTACCGGCGCGGCAAGCGTATTCCCATTCGGCTTCGGTGGGTAAACGATAGTAGCGACCGGTGCGGGCTGTGAGCCATTCACAAAACGTACGGGCGGCGTGTTGAGTCATGCAGATTGCTGGGTTTTGGCCTCGTCCCATACCAAAAGACATATCGGTGTAGGGTGGGGTGGGACGCGTGATACCGTCAACGAATGAATCTCGCGGGGATGGTGGCAATCCCAACAGCTGGCGACGGCGGACGTCCATCGATTCGCCCCAAGCATCATATTGGGCCCAAGTCACTTCGAATTTGCCCATCCAGAAGGGATCAATTTTGACTTGATGCTGTGGCCCTTCGTCATCGTTGCGATCTTCTTCATCATCGGGGCTGCCCATCGTAAACGTGCCGCCCGGGATGGGGACCATTTCTAAGTTGACTCCGGTATGTTCCAACTTCTCCTCGTAAGGTTTCATCTCCTCGGCCTTGGTCGCTTCAGCATTGGCAACTTGAATCGGTGGCACTTGGGCGTCGCCTGTACCGCTTGTCTCCGCCTTATCTGCCTCAGAAGTGTCGCTCGTTTTCGTGGGCGATTCGCCGTCGGCTGCCGCTTGAGGCAAGCCACGCCAACAAACGATCGTCAACACGATGCCGATGAGTCCCCAGCAGAGTTGCCCCGGTAATCGGCTAACATGCCGCCTCAATCCGCCCAACGCTTGGCTCACGCAGCGGAAGTGGCTTATAGAGCGAACGGGAGCGCGGCTGAAAGGTTGCTTCCGAAAGTCATTAGACAGCGACGAGTCATGTTCCGGCGTCATACGCGGCCCTGGAATGGTGGGGTGGCAAAAGCGGGGGCGAGCAAGGGAAGTCGCTCGCAGAAGTGCTCGATTATACTCGCTCGCTCAGCCCGCTGTCATCTTCAGTAACGCAAACTGGGCGTCTTCGGTCAAGCAAACTGAACCGATCGATGTTAAACTAGACTCCGTCAGCTGCTACGCTGTGGGTAAATGGACGTCGTTCGCCATTTGCTCGACCCGCCATAACGCCCCCCACCTTGATTGCACGCACGGCCTGCGATGGCCGGGAGGTTCCGATGCTGAACTTATTTGGTCGTGGGCAAGCCCACACTTGTGACGGCACCACGCGACGCGATTTTTTACAAGTCGGCGCCCTGGGCGCGATTGGCTTGGGGTTGCCTCAGTACTTGGCGGCCAAAGAGGCGGGCTTGGTCGAAGGCGATAAGGATGATGCCGCCTGCATCATGATTTTTAATTTGGGGGCACCTTCCCAGCTCGACACCTTCGATATGAAGCCGGGGGCGCCGGTCGAGGTTCGTGGTCCTTTTCAGCCGATCAGCACCACAGGCGATTTCCAAGTCTCTGAAATTCTGCCGCGGCACGCTGAGGTGGCCGATAAATTCTCGATTGTGCGCAGTTGCTACCACACGGCCGCCGCTGTGCACGACGCGGGTTGGCAAATGATGCAGACCGGGCGCCAATTCACCGGCGGAGTCAACTATCCGCACGCCGGAGCGGTGCTGCAGTACCTCCGCGGGCGGCGCAGCGATCTGCCCGCTCACGTCGTCTTGCCGGAGACGATGGGCCGCGGCGGTGGAAATTTGCCCAATGGACAAGCGGGTGGTTTTTTGGGGAAAGCGTATGATCCTTTCGCTTTGATGGCCGACCCCAGTCAACCCAATTTCAAGGTGCCCGATCTGCTGCCCCCACCAACGCTCGGTGACGTGCGGATCGATCGTCGCCGGCGGATGCGAGCGGCCATCGAACAGCGAATGCAGCAGCTCGAAGCCACCGAGTCGGCGGGACTGATGGATGATAATTTTGCCGCCGCGTATCGGTTGATGAGCAGCCCGCAAGCTCGCGAGGCCTTTGATTTGAGCAAAGAGCCGACGGCGGTTCGCGAGCGGTATGGCATGAATCGCTTTGGGCAGTGTTGTTTGTTATCACGTCGCTTGGTCGAGGCGGGTGTGCGGTTCGTCACGGTGAACACCTTCCTCACAGTCTTCGACGAAGTCACCTGGGACATTCACGGCAGCGCGCCGTTTACCAGCATCACGGGTATGCAGAACATCGTGGCACCGATGTATGACCAAGCGTACTCGGCACTGATCGAAGACCTCGATCAACGCGGTTTATTGAGCAGCACGATGGTCGCCTGTCTGGCCGAGTTTGGCAGAACTCCCAAAGTCAATCCGGCCGGCGGGCGTGATCACTGGCCACAGTGTTTCTCAGTCACTTTTGCCGGTGGTGGTGTGCAGGGGGGACGAGCGATCGGCGCCAGCGACCCGATTGCCGCCGTACCGGCCGACCGGCCGACGCCCCCCGGTGATGTGATCGCCACGATCTTTCACAGCCTGGGGCTGGACCTGCATGCCGAATTGCCCGGCCCGGGCGGACGCCCCTTCCCGCTGGTCGATTTTGGCGTCCGTGAAATTCAAGAGCTGTTCTAGCCAGATCGTTTCAGATGTTGCTCGCCCCGCGATGCTGTTTGCTCACGCTGCTTGCTCACTTTTGATCAATAACCCCTTCCACTGTTTTCTTCCCATGTCGAAGCCAACTTGCTCGCTCGCCACACCCTTTGCCCGCGTTCGCGGTCGCCATCTGCTGGCGATCGGCTGCGCAATCATCGGATGTTTGGTTCTTCAGCCCAACCGCCTGTTCGCCTCACAGCCAATCAAGCCACCCCAGCCCGTCCAGTTGCTCCCCGCGCGAGTTAGCTTGGTCGGTCCGGAATCGCTGCAACGCTTGATCGTGGTCACCGATCGCGGTCGGGAAGAGATGCCAGGAGCTTTGGTCTCGGGCGATTTGACTTTTCAGGTCAGCGATCCCCAAGTGGCCAAGGTGGAACAGGGCGTCGTCGTGCCGCTGGGCAATGGCAGCACGCAAATCACAGTCACCACCTCCAGCGGTGCGACCGCGGTCAGCCAACTCACGGTCAGCCAGTTTGACGAACCGCATCCCTGGAGTTTCCGGCACGAAGTCGAATCGGTGCTGGCCAGACGCGGTTGCAGCATGGGCGCTTGCCACGGCGCGCTGGCCGGTAAAGGGGGATTTCGCTTATCCCTGCGAGGCTACGATCCGATTGCCGATTGGAACACGATCAGTCGTCAATCGCGGGGACGTCGGATTGAGCTGGCCGACCCCGGCAGAAGCTTGATTTTGGCGAAGCCGAGCGGCGCTCTGCCGCATAAAGGCGGATTGAAGTTGCCGGTTGACTCGCGTGACTATCGCGTACTCAGCGAGTGGATTCGCCAGGGTGCCCAGGCCCCCGACGAATCCGAGCGGCAATTGCAGCGCATCGAAGTCTCACCCGCTGAATCGATGCTGGCTCCCGGTGATGAAGCTCAAATTCTGGTGACCGCCCACTACGACGACGGTTTGCAATTGGATGTCACCCACTGGGCCAAATTTAGCGCCACCGACGAGGCGGTCGCCGGTGTGGACGAGTCAGGATTAACGACCGTTCGCGGCAGTGGCCAAGGTGCCGTGCTGGCCTGGTTTGGCAGCAAAGTTGCTTTGGCACGTGTCACCGTCCCCTACCCCAATGAGATCGACCCCGCAATTTTTACCGCAGCTCCCCAGCGAAACTTTATCGACAAGATGGTGCTCGCGCAGTTGGAAACATTGCGGTTGCCTCCTTCCCCGCCGGCCAGCGACGCCACGTTCATACGACGAGCCACCATCGACACGATTGGACGATTGCCCACGTTGGTCGAGACCGAGGCGTTTCTGGCTAACACGGCAACCGATAAACGCGATCAATATATTGATCAATTGCTGGCCAGCGAAGAATTTGTTGACTATTGGTCTTACAAATGGAGTGACTTATTATTGGTCAACGGGACTCGCTTGCGCCCCGACGCGGTCAAGGCTTTTTACAGCTGGATTCGCGAATCTGTTGCCGCGAACAAGCCGTGGGATGAATTCACCCATGAACTGTTAACCTCAACCGGCAGCAGCATAGAGAATGGCGCGACGAACTTTTTCGCGCTCCATCAAGATCCCGAGAACATGACGGAGAATGCCGCGCAAGCTTTCCTCGGACTCTCCATCGGTTGTGCCAAATGTCACAACCATCCGTTGGAGAAATGGACCAACGATCAATATTATGCAATGGCGAATTTGTTCGCCCGCGTGCGTGGTAAAGGTTGGGGTGGGGATAGTCGAAATGGCGACGGAAAACGGACGATCTACGTGGCGTCCCAGGGAGATTTAATTCAACCCACAACCGGGCGCCCCCAACCGCCCGCACCACTCGACGCGACCCCCTTGGCGATGGACGATCCGACCGATCGCCGCATCGCATTGGCTGATTGGATGGTAAGTCCGGAAAATCCCTACTTTTCCCGAGCCATTACCAATCGTATTTGGCAAAACTACTTTGGCGTGGCCCTGGTTGAGGCGGCTGATGATTTGCGATTGAGCAACCCGGCCAGTAACGAACCATTGCTGGCTGCCGCGGCGGAATACCTCGCCACGCATGATTTCGATCTCAAAGTTTTAATGCGAGAAATTCTTCGCAGCGAAACCTATCAGCGGAGCAGTTTGCCGCTGGCGGAAAACGAAGCGGAACAACGCTATTACAGCCGCTATTATCCCCGCCGCTTTATGGCCGAAGTGTTGCTCGATGCGATTGATCAAACCTTAGCAACCACGACCAAATTTGACACCGTTGAATTCCCCGGTGCCGATGTCAACAAGACCGATTTCTATCCGACCGGTACGCGGGCGATCGAATTATATGATTCCGCCGTCCAGTCATACTTCCTGAAAACTTTTGGTCGGCATTCGCGGGAGATTACTTGCGATTGTCAGCGTAGCGATGAACCGAGCATGGTGCAGGTGCTGCACCTTTCCAATGGAGATACGCTGAATAATAAACTCAGCGAATCGGAAAATCGTATCGGCAGCTGGCTGGCTGAGGGACTCTCCGATGAACAGATTATCGATCAGTTGTTTCTGCTAGCACTTTCTCGACAGCCGTCAACCGATGAGAAAAAGACGCTGTTGAACGTGATTGGAGAATATCCCAGCGAGTCTCGGCGGGAGGCGATCGAGGATGCTTGCTGGAGCGTGTTGACCAGCAGTGAATTTGTGTTTAACCAATAATCGCTTTTCGCCGCACCGTGCTCGCCCCTCTCATAAGTTCTTTATCTCACCTCTGAAGTTTCGACATGGACCAACGTCATCCCAGCGATACGCATCGTCAGCCTCTTTCTGAAAATAGGGGTTTGTTCAGAAGTAGTGGTCTGAGTTCCTTGTGCTCGATCGTCTGCCTGCTCACCGTCGGGCTGATTACGTGCGTCGCGGGCGGGCCGCTGCGGGCTGCGGAGCCGGTTGCGGCCGCTGCGTTGGATGTCGATTTCTCAGGCGAGGTCGCCCCGCTGTTGCAAAAGTATTGTTCGGCATGTCACAACGACTCGGACGAGAGTGGCGAGCTATCGTTCGATACTTTTGAAGCTTTGTTGGCGGGTGGCGAGCATGGGCCGGTGATTGTTCCGGGAGAACCTGAGAACAGCCCGTTGCTGCTGACAACCACGGGGGAACTGGAGCCCAAAATGCCGCCCGATGATTTCGAGGAGCCGACGAGCGAAGAGATCGAACTGCTGCGACGCTGGATCGCCAACGGTGCAAACGGTCCGAGTGCCACCAAGCCGTCGATGCGTGAGCCGTCGATGCGAGAGTTAAAGACACCGCAGATTCCAGCCGCCGAGACGACCGCCCAGCCGGTCACCGCCTTGGCCCGTTCGGCCGATGGCCGCCTGTTGGCGATTGCTCGTTTTGGCCAAGTCGAAGTGCAGCGGGCGGAGGGTGGCAAAGTGCTGCGGCGGATTGAATCGCTGCCGGGCAAAGTCAACGATTTACGGTTCAGCGGCGACGACTCGCGGTTGGTGATCGCCTCGGGCATCACGGGGTTGCACGGCACAGCGATGATTGTGAACGTGGCCAACGGTGAAGTCGAACAAACCGTGCGGGGGCATCGCGACACGTTGTACGCAGCCGCACTTTCGCCGCGGGGCGACGTGTTGGCGACCGCTGGTTACGACAGCAATTTATTGCTCTGGGATGCCAACAGCGGCGAACAATTGCACGCTTTGGGAGGCCACAACGGGGCCATTTTCGATTTGGCGTTTTCTCCCGATGGTCAAGTCATCGCCACGGCCAGCGCCGATGAAACGGTCAAGTTGTGGCAAGTTTCCAGCGGCAACCGCCTGGATACGCTCTCGCAGTCGCAAGGCGAAGTCAACGCCGTGGCGTTTTCGCCAGACGGTAAATATGTGGTCGCCGCCAGCACCGATAATCGATTTCGCGTGTGGGAATTTGTCTCTCGCCAATCGGCCCAGACCAACCCGTTGGTCGAGACCCGTTTTGCTGATGACTCCCCGTTGGTCTCGTTGGCGTTCACCGGCGATGGGGGGCAGTTAATTGTCGCCACCGAGGCTGGTCGTCTGCTGACATTTGAGACGCAAGCATGGACCAAACTGGAGTCGCTTGCCAGCCTCGAGGATGCCATCTCACAGCTTGCCGTCGCCACCAAACGTCCGTTCGTTACGGTGGCTACGATGTCTGGAGAAGTCGTTGAATTAAAACTGGCCGAGGTTGAGCGAGACGTTATCCAGCAGGCCGTGACGCTGTCTGAGGTTTACTTGACGGTCGATCCGTTGCGGGATCTAACTGAACCTGCGGAGGGTGGAAATCAAAAAGCAGCGGGCGCAATGGAGCTGCCTCGTGGGGCGGTCGTCTCCGGGGTGATTTCGCCCGCGGAGGATGGCTCCAGCGAACCTGACTGGTATCGCTTCAGCGCCCGGCGGGGCGAAGTCTGGATGATTGAAACGCGAGCCGCTCAAGAAGGTTCTCCGCTCGATACGATCATCGAAGTGTGTGACGACTTGGGCCAGTCGCTGACACGGGTCCGGTTGCAGGCGATTCGCGAATCGTACTTTACGTTCCGCGGCAAAGACTCCAATCAAACGAACGATTTCCGGTTGTTTGATTGGGAGGAAATGCGGCTCAACGACTTGCTCTACTCGTCCGGTGAAGTCACCCGGTTATGGATGTATCCGCGGGGGCCTGACAGTGGATTTAACGTTTATCCCGGGACCGGTTCCCGTCACACATTTTATGATACTTCGGCGGTTACGCACGCTTTGCAAGAACCTGCTTACGTAGTCCGCGAACTGGCTCCCAATGAATCGGCAACGGCGAATGGGTTGCCGGTTTTCGAATTAAATTATCTCAATGACGATGATGCCGCACGGCAAATTGGTGCCGATAGTCGCTTGCGATTCGTGGCCCCCCGCGACGGTGAGTTTACGATCCGCGTTGACGATACGCGGGGGCAGGCGGGAGACGATTACAAGTATAAGCTCACCGTCAGGCCCGCCGCTCCTGATTTCCGGCCCAGCGTGGGCAAGATCGGCAAACCAATTCCGGCCGGAGCGGGACGCGAGTTTCGCGTCAGCATCACGCGTCTGGACGGTTTCCAAGGAGCGGTTGAATTCGCGGTTGTTGATCTTCCCCCGGGGCTGCACGCCACCGAGACGGTGACGGTCGAAGCGGGACAGCAGGATGCGTACGGAGTGATTTGGGCAGACTCCGATGTGGCTGCCGACCAGACCCTGGGGACCGCACGGCTCGTCGCTCGAGCTGAGATTGTGGGCCGAGTTGTCGAACATCAAGCGGGCGAGCTGGGCGAGCTGAAGACCAGTGGCAAGCCGCAGGTGCGTTTGGAAATCAGCAATCAAGCGGGTGAACTTTTGCAGCCCAGCAGCTCGCCCTTGCGGATCAAACGGGGGCAAACCATTTCCGCGGAAGTGATGGTCCAACGCAACGCGTTCGAGAACGATCTCAAGTTGGGTAATGAGTTTGCCGGCAGGAGTATGCCCCACGGCGTGTACGTGGACAACATTGGCCTGAACGGGTTGCTGGTGCCCAAAGGGTATGATCGCCGTCAGTTCTTCATTACGGCCGATCCGGTTGCGGCGCCCGGGCCGAGGTACTTTCACTTGAAGGCTGAGATCGACGGCGGCATCACGTCGACTCCTATTTTGTTAGAAGTCGAATAGCGTTGCCTTTCGCTCCATAGTTGCCTTTCGCTCCGCCGAAAGCTTGTTTAGCTTAGCTTTGCTTACTCTGTTACTTTCGACGGAGCGATAGGCGACTTTGCTTTAAGCGCGGGAGATAAAATCACCGGTTCGCGAATCGACTTTAATCCGTTCGCCTTCCTTGATGTACTCGGGAACGTGCACGACCAAGTTGGTCTCCATGGTGGCGGGCTTGGTTCTGGCGGTGGCTGAATTACCTTTCACGCTGGGGTCGCACTGCGTGATCGTCAGCTCGACGGTGGTGGGAATGTCCAGCCCCACGCAGGCGTCGTTGTAGATTAGCGCTCGCATACCCTCGAGTCCTTCGGTGATGTAAGGCAGTTGTTCCTCGGCATCCTCGATCGGCAACTCGTATTGATTGAAATTCTCGGCATCCATGAGATGCAAGTGGGTGGCATCGCTGTACATCAAAGTCACCGCTCGTTTGGAAAAGTCGGCCGCCAACAGCCCTTCGGTTCCCTTGAGCGTGACATCAATTTTTTGCCGCGTGATCACGTTGCGGGCACGAAATTTATAAAGCGTTGCCGCACCGCGGGCGGAAGGTGTCTGCACCATCACCCCTTCAATCAATATTGGCTCACCTTCATGAACCACCACCACACCTGACTTGATCTCTTTGGCTTGCAGCACCGGAAGTACTCCTGGAACCGAGCGGCCTGGCTGGAGGCGATGGATCGTTAGTCCATTCGCTGCCAACGTGGCTGCTTGATCGCATGTAAAAAGGGGAAATCAGCGTCTATCTTATAGTTGGAAAATCTCTGTCAGCAACGGGGCCAGTTCTTCCCAATTTTCGGCCGCTTGCTCGAAATCGACATCGAGCCAACGCACACCGCCCGGCGGTAAGACTCGCGATTTGGTTGGCACCTCGGGAAACATTGGGATTTGCGCGCTGTCGCTCATCGCCAAGCGATCTTCCGTCTTGGCGGAGACCAAATAATCGGCCAACAATCGTGCCGCCAGCGGGTTGGGAGAATTTTTTAAGATGGCGACCGTGTTGGGGATCCGCAGCGCGCCGAGTTGAGCCGGTTGTTGATCGGGAAAGACGATTGCGATTGGTAAACCGGCTTCGACTTCGATGATCGCATCGTCGGTGTCGGTCACTCCCCAGGCGGCCTGTCCCAAGGCGACGTTCTGGGCGACTTGTTTGTTTCCCGACAGCACTCGGGCGTTGGCGGCGACTTGTCGGAAAAACTCAGTCGATTTTTCCCGGCCCATGATCGTATCTAAGACGGCGGCATGCGTCGCCGTGGTGCCGAACAGTGGTTTAGCAATCGCACATTGATCTTGCCACTTGGGGTCGGCTAATTCCATCACGCTTTGCGGCCATTGCGATTTGTCGGGCAGCAAGTTGGTGTTAACCACCAGCACGCGAGCTCGGGCGGCAAATCCGCACCAGGTCTGATCCCCGGCAATCACGGGCCAGCCAGCAGGCACTTGCCAATCGTGCGGCTCCAGCAGCCCCATTTTTTGCAAGCGAATCGTGTGCATCACCTCGTTGTTCCAAAACACGTCACAGACGACGCGATCCTGTTCGCTGACTAACCGATTTACCAAGCCGACGGTCTTGGTCGATTCGACATCAAACTTTGCTTTAGGCATAATTTTTTTGTCATGTTCCCGCACAAAGCCGGACAGAATCGGTGCTGAGAATTCTTGATCGAGCGAAGAGTAAATAACGACTTCGTTCTCCGCTTGCGGCACGCACCCCGCCAGCAAACAGCACAGCACGCCGGCACAGGTGGCCCGCGCGATAAGAGTCGGTCTCAGGTGCCCGCCCATTGGTATCTCTCCTGCTTTTAAGCCAACAGTGAGCCAGCACTTAATTGGCTGGCCGTGGCGATGGCATTGAATAGTGGTTCAGGTTGATCCCAGCTGAAATCAACTTCGGTGGCAATTTTATGGTGGAGGTCTTTGACTTGGATTTTACCTTCATCCAATTCGCGAGCGCCGGCGATCAGGGCGATGGCGAAACCGCGTTGATCGGCATACTTCAGTTGCTGGCCTAATTTTTTCGCCTCGGGGTAGACTTCGCAACCGATCCCGGCTGTCCGCAGCAGCGTGGCGAGTCGCAAGTAGTCCGTCAATCTCGCCGCATCGAAGTAGGGAATAAAGACTGCCGCCGGCGTCCGCACCGAAGGCAGCATGCCCAGTTCGCCCATCGCGGCCAGCAGCCGATCGAGTCCCAGCGACGCGCCCACTCCGGGCAGGTGCTGTTTGGTATATAGCCCAGCCAGATCATCATAGCGACCACCGCTACAGACGCTGCCGATCCCCGGCAGTTCGTCGAGGAACGTTTCAAACACCACTCCCGTGTAATAATCGAGACCGCGGGCGATGCCGACATCTAACCGCAGCCGCGAAGGTTCGACTCCCGCCGCCAAAGCCGATGTGATGGTTGTCTGCAAACGTTCAATCCCACCGCCAGCGGTCGGATTGTTGCCGGTGATTTCCGGGAGGGCTGCGAGAATTTGTTGATAATCGCCTTCCAGTTCGGCGAGCCGCAGCACCGACCGCGCTTCGTCTTCGCTCACACCGGCGGTTGATTGCATTTCCGCGATCGTGGCCTCGGGGCCGATCTTCGCCAGTTTGTCCAAGCTGCGGAGTACCGGCACGGCCCGCTCGACCAACCCCAGGTGTTCGAGCAGCCCGGTTAACACTTGGCGATTATTCAAGTGAATGTGAAACTTGCTGAAACCGAGCGATCGCATGAGATCATGAATGACGACCACCGTTTCAATATCGGCAACCACCGATTCGGTACCGATCGTGTCAAAGTCGCATTGCACGAACTCGCGATAACGTCCCGCCTGCGGGCTTTCACCTCGCCAGACCGGAGCGATGTGGTAGCGTTTGAACGGCGTTCCCAAGGCTTGCGCATGTTGCGCGGCAAAGCGTGCCAAGGGAATCGTCAAGTCGAATCGCATACCCACTTTACGACCACCATGATCGGTAAACTGATACATCTGCCGATCGGTCTCTTCACTCCCTTTGCCAGTCAGGATTTCCAAGTATTCCAAGGTGGGCGTATCAATCGGAGCAAACCCGTAGCGACGAAAAACTTCGCGGGCGGTCCACATGCACTGTTCACGTGGAATCATCGTCTCCGGCAAAAAATCGCGGAAACCTTTGAGCGTGCGGGGCTGGATTTTTGACATGAAAGTATTAGCGTCGACAGCGGTAAATAAATGCGGGGGGTAAGTTTCGCCAGACCGTGGGGCTGGTGGAAATTTCGGTAAAGTAGTCGTCTAAACGGCGGCGAAAGCGATGTGCGGCGGGGAGCAACATTCCCTGCCAGTAGGCAAAACTGACAAACTGTCCACCTGCTGGCATGACCTCCGCCAAGGCATCCAGGCAAGATGTTTGCAAGGGTGCTGGGAAGGAAGCCCAGGGCAAGCCGCAGATCACGGCGTCCACTTTCGTGATGCCCCGCTGCAGACACAGTTCCCGCACATTTTCCACGCTATTTTCGACAATGTCGGCCTGCGGACAACGACGTCGCGCCAGCTGACAAAGTTCGCCATCTTTTTCGATTGCTAGAAATTTCGCCGAGGAGTGCAGGTTGGGTAAAATAGCTTCGGTAAAGACTCCCGTGCCAGCTCCGAATTCGACCACTCCCTCGGCCCGTTCCCAATCGATCCAGTCAACCATCGCGGCAGCCAATTGGGGCGAACTGGGGGCGATCGCACCGACTTGCCCCGGTTGGCGTAAAAATGAACGAAGGAAAGTCGCTGACATGATAGAATTAGCCGCTGCAAAAGGTGGAGATACCCTATGATGCCTTGAGCGGACCACTTTCTGAAACCCCACCAAGCTCGCTGGCTGGCCAGATCTGTGAAAAACGCGACAATCAGTCCAAAATCTTTTCCCGGCGAATTGCGGAGCACGCCTCGCATTCCCGCTTGGGCGATGTCGTTGTGTTTACACTTGGCCATCGTCTTGATGCTGGCCGCCTGGATCGACACCAGCCCCAAAGGGACGGGCGACGAGCCGGGGCGGCCGATCGGGATCGCCGTGGCCCACCGGATGGCAGACCGGACCGAATACGAACCGGCCGAAGCGCCCGCGGAGACGACTGCTGAATCAACCGAGGCCAGCGAAGCCAGTTCGGCTGCCGCAGCCGCTTCGGCACCGGCGCTGGCCCGGCCGTTGGATATTGATGGTTTGTTGGCTGAGGTTACCGACACGCCGATGGAAAATTCGGGAGTCGGGACGGGCACGGCGCTGGAAGCGGGGAGTGGTGAAGGCACCGGGCCGTTGCGTCGCGGTGAAGGGACTGGCCCCGAGGCAACCGCCATGTTCTTTGGAGTCTCCGGGTCAGGACGTCGCTTTGTTTACGTCATCGACCGCAGCGACAGCATGAATGGTGCTCCTTTGTCAGCGGCCAAACGCGAAACCATTCGCAGCCTTGGCTCGCTCGGGCCCGATCAATCATTTCAAATCATCGTCTATAATAACCGCAGCCAGTATGCGAACCCCGAAGGCCAAGCCTTCTGGATGCTGCCAGCGAGCGACGCGATGAAACGCTGGGCGACTCAATACATTCGAGCCGTTCCAGCTCACGGTGGCACGGAACATTATGATGCCCTCAAACTGGCGCTCAAGCTCGAGCCTGATGTGATTTTTTTCCTCACCGATGCGCACCTTCCCCGCCTTCGCCAGACGCGACTCAACGAAATTCGCGTGCTGTGTGAACGCACGGGAACGACCATCCACGCCGTGGAATTTGGGACCGAATTTACTCCACCCAAGGATAGTTTTTTGATCGAGTTGGCAGAGGCGAACGGTGGCGAATATCGCTATCTGGATGTCCGCACGCTGCGACCTCCGCAATCGAGCGACGAGCTATGAACTGGCGGCTGACAATGGCCCTCGGCCTGGTGCTGGTCCTCGCGCCGCATGCCACGCTGCGTGGTCAAATCCCGGCCGGCGCTGGGGCGCATGGCGCGGGCATATCGGGCGCGGGCACAAGTGATGCGGGGAATGCCAACTCTGCACCCGCCGGTTCGCTGCTGCGAGTCTGGCATCAGCCACCTCCGCCGCCATCGTCCGAGTCGGATTGGTTGCCACGTCCTATCCAATTATCAGCCGGCGAGGTGATCTCGTTTGATCAACAACGTGTGAAGCTCGAAACTAGCGACCAACAAGCACCGCTGGTGATTTCAATCGACCGGGTTGTTTGGCTGGAAGCAAGTTACGAGAGTGAGTTGGCCAGGCGGGGCATGCGGTTGTTTGCCGATGGCAAATATGCGGAGGCGATATCGCCGCTGTTGGAAGCAATTCGCCAAGGGCCGCCGGTTTGGCAACAACAATGGTTGATCGGTCACTTGGCCATCGCCGCCACCGAAGCCGAACGTTTTCCGGCCGCGCTGGAGTTGGTCAAGCAATTGCAGCAGAGCCAGCCGCCGACCCCCGCTTACGGCTTGTTGCCCGTGCGCTGGCACTCCCGTCCCAGCCCGCCGCAAGCGATTTCGGCGGCGCGGAAAGTGATTGGCTCGGAAGCTACCGCTGTTCGCTTGGTGGCGGCCAGCTGGCTGCTTTCCAGTCCGTCTGATCGCTTGGTGGCCGAGCGAGTTTTGGAAGCCTTGGCGGCAGATCGTCGCGAACCGGCGTTGGCCCGCTTGGCGGAAGTAGTCAGCTGGCGGCGGACGCCAGTACCTCAAATTGCGAGCGCTTCTGCCAATTGGCCGACATTCGTCGAACGGTTGCCGATCAGTTTGCAAGGTGGACCGTTGCTGACAATCGCCGACCGGCTCGAAGCTGCCGGAGCCCAATCGCGGGCTCGCGAGTTTTATCTTTCCGTTGCACTCCTGCATCAGCATCCCAACACCCTGGCCAATTACGCCAGCAGTGTGCTCCAACAGACCGCAGCGCAGCCGTCGCCTTAAGAACGCTCCGAAAATAAGCACCTATTCGAAAACTGTGAGCCGACGGCGCTAGCCGCGGGCCTTTTTTATGGTTTTCGGATAGGTTCTAAGTGTCGTCTTGCGTTCCACGAACGCGGCGTTTGCTCGGGCTTTCGCGGACTGAGTGGCAACACTACAGCGACGTCAGTTAATTTTGCCGGGGGCGTCAACTGCACGGGACAATTTGGTAGACTTTTGACTTCACATCGTCAGCAACTATCCGAAAACCGAAGAGAACCGTGTCTACCGCCACCACGTTACCGAATCGCAGCGAAGTTCCCACGGACGACACCTGGGATCTGGCCAGTCTCCACGCCGACGACAGTTCCTGGGAGGCCGCCTTTGATAAGCTGAAGGGGATGATTGGGCACTTCCAGCAGTACCGAGGCCGGCTGGGCGAATCGGCTGAGGTTTTGGCCGAGCTGTTGGATTATGACAGCCAGTTTGATCGGTTGGCAGAAGGGGTGGGAACGTACGCTTTCTTGCGGACGACAGAGGATCAAACCAGCGACACCTACCAAGCGATGCAAAATCGCTTTCGCTCACTGGTCACTCAAGCCTCCGAGGCGGCGAGTTTCATCCGTCCGGAAATACTTGCCATCCCGCCTGAGCAAATGGACGCCATGTTGCAGCAGCCGGCGTTGGCACGTTTTCGGCTGAGTCTTGAGCGATTGTTGCGGTACCGTCCCCACACGCTCAGCGACCGCGAGGAGCGTTTACTGGCCATGCAGGGCGAGATGGCAGCGACCGCTTCGACTGCCTTTCGACAGTTGAACGATGCCGATCTCAAATTCGGCGAAATTAGCGATGCGACCGGCCACACGCTGGAACTTACCAACGCCACTTTTGGGCAATTGCTCATTAATCCTGATCGCGACACGCGTCGCCGCGCGTTCCATCAATACTATGCCCAATTCACGGCGCACGAAAACACGTTAGCCGCCACTTTGGCTGGTTCGACGCATCGAGACGTCTATTACGCGCGAGCCCGCAATTATTCCAGCAGTCTGGAAGCGGCTTTATTTCCAGACAACGTACCGGTCTCCGTGTATGACAATTTAATCACCGCGGTCCGCGATTCGTTGCCCGTGGTCCATGAATATTTCGATGTCCGTCGTCGCAAGATGGGTTTGTCAGAGATTCATCATTACGACACTTACGTGCCGATTCTTTCCGACATTCAAAAACATCACACTTGGGATCAAGCGGTCGATACGATATTGGCTGCCTTGGAACCGCTCGGTTCACAATATCTACAAGTGTTGGAACAGGGCTTGCGGCAACGTTGGTGTGACCGGTATCCCAATCGTGGCAAGCAGAGTGGCGCTTTCTCTTGTGGCACTTTCGATGGCGATCCTTACATCTTGATGAACTTCAAAGAGCAAGTGTTGAATGATGTTTTCACGCTGGCTCATGAAGCGGGTCATTCGATGCACAGTTGGTACTCGGCGAAACACCAACCGTTCGAGTATTACAACTACACGATTTTCGTGGCTGAGGTGGCTAGTACTTTTAACGAGCAACTGCTCACGGAGCATTTGTTGAAGACGGTCACTGATGACCGTGAGCGGGCTTACTTGATTAATCAAGAGCTTGACAGCATCCGCGGGACCGTGATTCGGCAGACGATGTTTGCTGAGTTTGAAAAGCGGATCCACGAGATGGCCGAAGCGGGAGAACCGTTGACTGTGGGTTCATTTCGCGCGACCTATCGCGAGTTGTTGACTGCTTATTTCGGCCCCGACTTTACCATTGATAAAGAGCTGGAGCTGGAGTGTTTTCGCATCCCGCATTTCTACCGCGCTTTTTATGTATATAAATATGCCACGGGGCTGAGTGCGGCGGTTGCCCTCTCACGCCGCGTGCTGGCCGGCGGGCGGCAGGAATTAGATGATTACTTGAAATTCCTCTCCGGCGGCTGCAGTAAAGATCCGTTGGATTTACTGCGAGATGCTGGTGTGGATATGACTCAGCCCGAGCCGGTCGCCGTGACCTTGGCGCGGTTCAAAGACTTAACCGCCCAGCTGGACAGCCTGCTCTAACCGAAGGTTGTTGGATGGACAGTGAGATGGCTGCCGGGGATGACGACACGCTGGTCGATCCCATGCGTCGGCGTTATGAGGAACTGGCCGAATTGGCCGGTTCTTTAGCGCATGAAATCAAAAATCCGCTCTCGGTGATTCATATGAACATCGATTTGCTGAGTGAGGATTTATATGATGTTGAGCAACCGATGCGGCGTCGCGCGCTCGATAAGGTCGACATCGTTCGCCAGCAGTGCGAGCGGATGGAACGCTTGTTGGCTGACTTTCTGCGGTTCGCCCGACTCCGCGATATGGACCTGACCTCCGGCAGCTTGAACGATCAAATTGATCGCGTCCTCCGCGCTTATCAGGCTCAAGCTGATGCTTCGGAAGTGGAAATTTTGCGATATTTGGATCCTGATTTGCCCCGCGTGATGATGCACAGCGATACGCTGCAAGCAGCCCTGATGAATCTGGTTAAGAACGCCATTGAGGCGATGCCAGACGGGGGCGAATTGGTGGCCCGCACGCACAGCACGCCGGGTGGGGTGGCGTTGGATTTGATTGACACCGGCGAAGGTATGGATGACAGCACGGCGATGCATATGTTTGAGCCGTTTTACAGCACCAAGCACGCCGGATCGGGACTCGGTTTGCCGACCGCTCGGAAGATCATCGAAGCCCATGGTGGGCGGATCACGGTGCAGAGTGAATTGGGGCGAGGCACAAAGTTTACCCTCTCCTTTCCCGCTCTGCCCCGTCTGGCATAGAACGTATTGGAGAAGCGGGCGAATTGCGGTCATTGGATGAGAAAACAAGAACGAGCCGATTATGTGCTGCAGCGGTTGGATGAGTTATATCCCCAGCCGCCGATACCGCTTGACCACAGCGATCCCTTCACGTTGCTGGTGGCTGTGCTGCTCAGCGCCCAGTGCACAGACAAGATGGTCAACCGGGTAACTCCCGAGTTGTTTC
>CAZHTX010000002.1:0-38664 GCA_964535475.1 uncultured Pirellulaceae bacterium | reverse complement strand
AGCGGATGCTCGATCACCTCGCGGTACATATCGGCAATGTATAAGGCTCCGTCCGGTCCGGTTCCTAACTGCACGGGGCGAAACCAGATATCGGTGGAGCGAACAAACTCGGTCATTTCGTCGATACGTTGACCATTCTTCCAAAGGCCATCTTCGTTGAGCCGTTTGCGATGTATAAGATTGCTACCAACATCGGAGATCAGCGCTAACGGAGACTTTGAGGTGGGCCATTGATTTCCGTCATAAACGTAAACGCCAGTGGCACCTGTGAAATAACCTGCCGCGCGGCCACCACCCTCGATGGGACCTGTGGCTTGCCCGCTGACCCTCAAGTGCGTTCGCAGAATCCGCCAAGGCTCGACGGGCGAAGCGCGAAAGACGTCGGCTTGAGGACCATCGCTGGCAATGCTGCGACGCAGAGGTGGGCTAACACTCGTTCGCTCGGCGCGCTGTTCGCGATGCGGCAACAACATTACTTGTTGAAGATGGTCACTGTTGCTGCAAACAAATTTATCGCCCCATGGGTCAATCATCATTCCATGCTGGCCACCGCCGTCAACTAACTCGAGCCGGTGCTGCAGGGGGTCGATGGCAAAATCACGTCGCCCCAAACGGACCGGATCGGCGTACCCCATGCCAATTAGTTGTCCTCCACTGCTGCTGGTGGCACCATGCAAACGGCAATCTAAACCCCAGCGGAGGCTATTCAGTAACCCTTGGACGTTGGAGGTTCCAAAGCCCCGAGCCCAAACCTGCGGCGGGCCGGTGCGGGAGGAAAAATCCACTGCCAGGGGGGCATCTGCAGGCGGGGCGATTTGCCCCTTGCTTTCCTCCGGTACGAAAATTAAATCGGGTGCGGCGGCGACCAGAATGCCGCCATCGATACAAGCCACGGCGGTTGGCCAGGCGAGCCCTTCGATGATGATCTCGGCATGATCAAACTGACCGTCTCCGTCGGTATCGCTCAGACGCCTGACCCGGCCCGCATGGTCGTCGGGCCGCTCGCTGTAACCGCGCATCTCGGCCACGACCAAGCGACCCGCCGCGTCAAAACAAAAGGCGACCGGGTCGACCACCAACGGCTCGGCCGCGACCAATTCGATTCGATACCCGGGAGCAACCTGAAACGAGTCGAGTGCCGCTTGGGGCGCGAGGGGCTCGATGCGAGGCAACTCCGTGGGGGGCGAGTCCTCGGGGGCGGGAGGCTGCCAAGCGAACGCCACCCCAGTCGTGGCAACCAACAACCAGGCGAAACAGCATCTGCAGGGAGAAAAACAATCCATCATCGCAGCGAACAACAGGTGGGCAGTGAAGGAGATGGGCAGTGAACGCAGGTGGGCAGTGAAGGCGGCAGGACGGGACGACACCACTGGCCGCCGCAAAGCGGTGAGCAGGTCGAATCCGACGTCTCCTTATTTTACACGCAATGGCCGAGTCCGTGTTTGCAATCGCAAGATTCCAATTTGGTCGCTATAGTGCAGGCTCGTGAGTTACTTTTTCGTTGGCGAACAGCTTCCAGTCCGGGTGCGACCCGCGTCAACAACTCTCGCTTTACTGACCCCGCTATGATAGTCAATTGGCCTGATCCACCAGCCATACGCAGAGCGCTGCGGGCGGAAAATAACCAGCCCGCGGCAACATGCCTGCCATCAATGGCCGCCGCAGCACTGTTGCTGATTTTGCTGTTCGTATCAGGCTGCGGCTCCGAGCCAACCGCTGTGGAGCCTCAGTCGGCCAACGAAGTGGGTGCGAAACCGCCCGCCGATGCTGACGAGCCCGCGTCGGCTGCGGAGCAAGAAAATGAGCCGCAAGCAGAGAGCACCCCAAAACAAGTCGGTCCGACGATTACCCCGGAGCAATTTCGTCAACTCGCTCTCGATGGCAACTTGCCACGGATGGTGCTGGCGATCGAACGAGGAATCGACGTGAACGCCGTGGATACCGAAGGGCGTTCGGCTTTGATGCTGGCTTGCTTCAATGGGCACACGCGCGTGATTCGCACTTTATTGGATCAGTCGGCCGATCCACGCTTGCGAGACACGGAAGGTCGTTCGGCCTTGATGTACGCGGCAACAATCGACAACCTCGAAGTCGTGCAGATGCTGTTGACAGCCGGCAGTGAGATTAACGCCACGGACAAGGCCGAAGGCTGGACCGCGCTAATGTTTGCGGCGGGAGAAGGACATCTCGCGGTGGTGAGCGAATTACTGTCGGCGGGTGCCGATCGTCAGATCAAGGATATTGATGGTGACACGGCAGAAGCTTTCGCGATCCAACGCGGACACGCCGAAGTGGTAAAGATGTTGCGGAGACCAACCACCGGATCGTAAGGTTATTCCTTGCGATTCATATGATTTTTCCTTATGTTTCTTTTACACCTTTTATTAGGCAAGTGGCTCTGATGCGAACATCGTACTTTGGCAAAATGACGACGCTGTTGACACTGGTCATGATCAGCGGCAGCGGCACAGGAGCAATCGCTCACCCGGGGCACGGCGTGGTGGAACACCAGAATGCGGCCAGCCACTATGTCACCGAACCGCTGCATTTGTTGATGTGGACCGTGCTGGCAATCGGCTGCCTGGTAGGCGTGCGCTTGTTTCAAGCCGGTCGATTACCGCGTTTACGATAACGGTTGGGGTTATCGGCTTTGCCGGTAATCTCATAGAGGAAACGGCTGGGGTTGGTGGGTCGCAGTTTGCCCCACTTGCGTCTGGACAAGCACATGGACAACGTCAATGTTTCTTGGGCGCGTGTGATACCGACGTAGCACAATCGACGTTCCTCATCAATCTGTTCATCTTCACCGGCAACGCTGCGATGGTGCGGCAGAATTCCCTCTTCCATACCAACCATATAGACGATGGGAAATTCCAGCCCTTTGGCAGCGTGCAGCGTTAGCAACCAGACAGCATTTTGGGCAGCGGCTTTATCTTTTTCGCTTCCCATTTCCCGGCCGGCGAGCGCGGTTTCGGTGAGAAAACCGGCCAGCGAGGCCTCATCGGCTCGATCCTCGTAGGCGGCAACGGAGTTGACGACTTCCTGCAGCGAGTTGCCGCGAGCTTCTCGTTCCGCGTCATCGTCGTAGAGGCGTCGCAGTTCATCCATGTAGGCGGTGCGTTCCAGCAGAGTTCGCGTCGCGTCCGCTACCGAGTCCGATTTGGCTTTGAGCCGCACGTCGGACATCAACATCCTCAGGTCATCAATTCCGCGGCGGGCTGCGGGTGGTAAATCTTGGACCGCAGCCGCATCACAACAAACGGCCCAAGCGCTGCGACCACTGCTGACGGCGCGTTGCACGATTTGCTGAATTGTTTTCGTACCGAGACCACGGGGCGGAGTGTTGATGATCCGCAGCAAGGAAACCTCATCATCAGGTTGGTCGATCCACTTTAGATAGGCCATGATGTCACGCACTTCACGTCGGTCATAAAACGATTGGCTTCCCAGCAGCACGTAGGGGACTTTCGCTTTTCTTAATTCGACTTCGAAGAGGCGCGGTTGTTCTTTGGTGCGAAAGAGGATAGCCACGTCGCGAGGTTCATAGGTCTTACGAGATAGCAGGCGGGCGATTTCACCAGTCACTTCCTTGGCTTCCTCGGTTTCGTCTTTCATCTGCTGGATTCGTGGCCGCGTTCCCTCGGGCCGTGCGGCAATTAACTTTTTGTCGTGCCGGTTCTTATTATATTGAATCAGCGTGTTTGCCATGTTGAGGATTGAGCCCACGCTGCGATAGTTATGCTCCAGACGCACCACTTTGGCATCGGGCCAATCTGTGCTGAAATTAAGGATGTGCGTCACATCGGCACCTCGCCAACCATAGATGGATTGGTCGTCATCACCCACGACGCAGAGGTTACGATGCGGGTCGGCCAGGGCGCGAATAATCCGGTATTGGCTGCCGTTGGTATCTTGATATTCGTCGACCAGAATGTGATCAAAGCGACCACTCTCCTGTTCGCGAACGTCGGCATGTTGGGCAAAAAGACGTTCGGTATTTAACAGCAAATCGTCGAAATCCATCGCGCCACAGGCCTGCAGACCTTCCTGATAGCGTCGATAGGCGGCCGCGGCAAGGTGCTCTTTATCCGTTTGGGCAGCCGACCAAGCTTCTTCGGGACCGATTGATTGATTTTTCCAGCCACCAAGGATCGCTAACAGATCTCCTGGGCGGAGGGCTTGATTGCCCAGTTTGAGTTGCCGCAAGACACTGCGGGCCATCGACTCCTGATCACCCCGGTCGTAGATTGCAAACGCCGCTGGGTACCCCATTTTGGGTGCATGGCGACGCAAGATACCGACACATTGGGAGTGAAATGTACCGATCGCCGGCTTGGCTTGGCCCTTGCGAAAACGGCCCCCTTTACCGATCAGCGCGGCGATGCGTTCTTGCATTTCGCCGGCCGCTTTATTGGTAAATGTAACCGCCAAAATGCGATCCGCGGCGGTTCCGTGGCGGATCAGGTTGGCGATGCGGAAAGTAACGACTCGCGTCTTGCCGGAACCTGCACCGGCCAGCACGAGGAGTGGTCCTTGAAGGGTATCTACCGCGGCTTGCTGAAAGGGATTAAGTCCAGCCATCGATGGGGGGTTCGTTCCGTGAGGTGACGACGAGCATTGAGGAGCAAAGAAGTAGTTGGCTAGAAGTGAGCAGAAAATTGGCTTCAGGTCCAGTCGCGTTTTGCCAGTCCCTGATTGGTGAGCTAAGCTTCCGTTGGCGGGGGCCTAATCGGCGGGGTAGCCACTGGCTCGTAGCAAAGCTGATTAAACTCCCGATGAAAAATCAGAGAAAGCGGATTGCGAATGATGCAGCAAAATCGAAGACGTAAAAAGCGGGCTGGGGCAGCCGTGGTGGAATTGGCTGTCTGCCTACCTCTGCTGGTGTTGATCTCATTGGCCACTGTCGAAGCGTGCGCGATGATCTATCTCAAGCAGAGCTTGAAGATTGCTGCTTACGAGGGAGCTCGGGTGGGTATGGTTCCGGGTGCTGATCCCACCAACGTGCTTGCGCAAAGCGATTTAATTTTAGTGAACAGGGATATTGCCGATTACGGCGTTACTTTGAGCCCGACCGACCCAAGTAGTTTGCAACCGGGTGATTTCTTTCGCGTCTCGGTCTCCGCCCCCTGCACACCGAATTCACTAATTGGTGGCTGGTTCTACGATGGTCGTCAATTTACAGAATCTGTTGAGGTAATGGCTGAATGATTATGACGAAAAAAAATAAGCTAGGTCGTCGTCGTGGCGCGATGATGGTGCTGATCGTAGTGCTTTTACCGATTCTGTTTCTGTTATCAGCACTGGCGATCAACATTTCCTACATTCAGTTGATTCGCACGGAGGCTCAGATTGCCACGGACGTATCGGCTCGGGCTGCGGGACGCGTCTTTGCTCGCACTGGAGATGCGGATCAAGCGTTTGGTATCGCGCAGCAATTGGCGCAGCGTAATACGGTGGGTGGAGAAGCTTTTCCGTTGAATTTCGGAGATCTGGAATTTGGCGTAGCGCACCGCGAATCATTGTTTTCGCGATACAATTTTTCGTCGGGTGGAAATGCCAATTCTGTCAGAATTACTAGCAATGGTTTTGCCAGCCAGGGCGTCCAACGGCTATTTGGTTCGATTGGCCCCACGTTAACCATTGCTCCGATCCGTTCGGCGATTAGTACGCAGGTCGAGCTGGACATCGCTTTGATTATTGACCGTTCAGGGTCGATGGCATATGCGGCAAATGAAGTCGCCGCTTACCCACCCGTGCCGGCCGCCGCGCCAGCTGGTTGGGATTTCGGGGACCCGGTACCTCCGCAAGCGCGGTGGCTCGACACGATCGCCGCGGTGCAGGTCTTTTTAAATGAAATGCAGGCCACGCCCCATTCCGAACGCGTTTCCTTAGTCACCTACCATCACGATCCCAATGTCGACTTATTAGCCACGACGGACTACGCTTCAATAGCAAATAGTCTCAATAATTACTCTTATGCTTTTCACGCTGGTGGGACCAACATTGGCGATGGGATCTACACGGCACTGTGGACCCTTGGCCATGCGGAGACGACACGTCCTTGGGCGAACAAGGTTGCCATCGTAATGACCGATGGTATTCACAACACGGGGTCCGACCCCAGGTGGGCGGCGAAGCACGCCGCCAAGCAAGGTGTTATGGTCTTCTCAGTGACTTTCTCGAACGAGGCCGATCACACCCTGATGCTCGACGTGGCCAACAAGGGTGGCGGTAGTCATTACCACGCAAGTACGGCTGCCCAACTCTCCGCTGCATTCGAAGATATTGCCCGTCAATTACCTACGTTGCTGACACGATAACAGCGTAGTGATTTCGTTATTGAGTATATAAAGCGAGAAGCACCAGGTGATTGCTAGAACTATGAAAAAGGCACTGCAAAATGCTCCGCCTGTACGCTGCCCGCGAACCCTGTGGACAGGCCAGTCAAAACAAATTCGTCGCGGTGCGACAACTGTTGAATTCTCCCTAACCATCGCTATCCTCGTGCTGTTTGTGATGACAGCTTTTGAGTTTTCCCGCGTCAGCATGCTAAGGCACTCAGCGGATAACAGCGCCTACGAAGGAGCTCGGCACGCCATTGTCCCCGGGGCCACGGTTGCCGAGGCGGAGGCGGCTGCGCGTGATCTGTTAGACCGAGCCGGCATCGAGTTCGCTCAAATCACAGTCTCGCCTAATCCGATTCTGGAACAGACCACCAGCGTGCGTGTTGAAGTTGAAGTTCCGATCACGCAAAACAGCTGGGTGCTACCACGCTTTATGGGCGACGCGGTTTTGCGAAGTGATATTACGTTGCTGACGGAACGGTCGCCCCTGGTGCAAATTCAAGGTCTACCCGAGCCTCCCCCACCGCCTCCAGAAGATCCTCCGCCTCCAGAAGATCCTCCGCCTCCAGAAGATCCTCCGCCTGCAGATGACCCTCCGCCTGCGGATGATCCACCCCCACCTGCAGACGACCCACCACCACCCGCTGAGGATCCACCGCCACCCGCTGAGGATCCACCGCCACCGCCACCGCCGCCGCCACCACCGCCGATGCTGTAATTCGGTGGGTAGCGTGACTTATCGTCTAGCCGACTCGGCCAGCTTCGATTGCGCTGCCTCAGGGTGGGCTGGTGAGCTAGGGGGCTGCGGAGAGCAACCACCAGCTTACCAAGCTGATCACAATGGTGGACCAAATATTTAGCGCCCAACCTCGACGAGCCATATCAATCGTCGACAAGCCACCAGCGCCGAACACGATCGTGTTGGGGGCGGTGGCAACGGGCAGCATGAAAGCACAGCTAGCGGCAATTGTGCCTGATATCATAATCATGGCGAGTGGCAAGTCGGCTGCTCTGGCCGTTTCAGCCAAGATTGGCAACAACAATGCTGTGGTGGCGGTGCTGCTGGTTAGCTCAGTAAGAAAATTAACGAGCAAACAAACGACAAAGACAATCAGCAATGGATGCAGGTTGCTGAGTCCGCTCATCGTCTGGCCAATCTGATCACTTAAGCCACTGCTTTGAAATCCGGAAGCAAGCGCCAAGCCGCCGCCGAACAACAACAAGATTCCCCAAGGAATGTGTTTGGCAGTTTCCCAGTCGAGCAGTCCATTATATTGCCTGGGGGGCGGTGCTGTTATCTGGTCGTGATCAACACTCGAGTCGCTATCGCTAGCGGTCGAATCTCCAGCGGGGATCAAGAACAAGGCTAGCGCTGACGCCAGGGCCACCGTCGAATCCCCAGCCAATGGTTTACCAGTCGAGTCGACCGCACCAATCCAGTTGACCCAACCGCCAGCGGGTGCGGTGCGGAAGACCCAAGCCAAAGCGGTGAGAATAAAAACAATCAAAACGCGAATCTCACTGGTCCGCCACGCGCCCACGGTGGGCATTGTAATGGGTTCACGGAGCTTCAATCCGCGGGTCAAGACAAACCAGACCGTCGGCAACAGGACACAGACGATGGGCAAGGAAACACGGCCCCACTCCACAAACCCCATGCTCTGGTTGGTTTGTTGACTGTAAGCTGCGATAAATAACACGTTCGGGGGCGTGCCCACCGGGGTCGCCATGCCACCGATGCTGGCCGAATAAGCAATCCCCAGCAATAAGGCAACTCGCAACCCGGGAGTCCTTGCCTGTTGTAAGACGGCAAGCGCGATCGGCAACATCATCAAAGTTGTGGCCGTATTGCTGACCCACATGCTGAGCAGCCCGGTCGCCAACATGAAGCCCATCACCAATCGCGGGCCGCTGTCACCGCCGACCAGATTAACCAACCCGAGAGCGATTCGCCGGTGAACTCCACTCCGCTCCATTGCGGCGGAGAGAAAGAATCCGCCCATCAACAACAAAATCGCTCGATGGCCGTAGCCTTGCGCGACCTGTGCTTGGTCCATGACTCCCGTTAAGGGAAAAACAACGAACGGCACCAAACCGGTCGCCGGTAGCGGCAAGGCCTCGGTGACCCACCACGTCGCGCACACTCCCGCCGTGAATGCACACCAGCGGGCGGCCGGTGGCAAATCCCAGTAGGCACAGAGTCCCCACAGCAGGCATCCGAAGAGGATGCCGCTGAGGATAAATCCGTATCGACTTCGTGCGGACGACATTGGCAGGCGAGCAAAAAGAGCACGAGATGAACCGCGAGGTCCACTGAGTTTAATCGGTTTGCATCGCCCGCCATATCAGGCTCAGTCAAGTCTAACCTTCCAAAGTGATCGCCATCGTGATCGGAGAGCTGGTGTGGTTATTCTTGAGCAACTGAATCTTCTCAATCAGCTGGTCGGTCTTCGCCGGTTCCAGTTTGAGATATCGCATCTGAAAACCACGTTGCAGCTTGAAAGCTGGTTTGCTACCGGGAACATCAAAAGGACCAATGTAATCAGCGAAATGGACTCCATCTCGCAAGACATGGTCTTCTTGGCTGCCGTCGGCGTACCAGATTCGAACTGTCATTACAGCCGGTCCATTGGGAACCGACGCTTTGGCATTCCAACCGCCAACGCCACCGAGCATGTGAATCGCTTTGGCGGTTGAGTTGACTGGGAACTCAACCGATCGAGGCAGTTCCGGCGGAATTCGGCCGTTGGGGCCGTGCAGCATGATCAAGTTAGCAACTCGGCCATTATTAGGCTTGATGATGCTGAACGGCACGCCTTCCACTTGCCGCGGGCCCCAATCGTCGAGCAGCATGACCTCGCCTTCACCGCCATAGAACATGGGGCGGTCGCTGGGCAAAGTGGCTGCGGCGCGAAGATCAAGAGGCAGATACTTACCACGTGCCGTCAAGAACTCTAACAGATCAGTCATCTGCTCGACATTTAATTGATCCTCAAACCCTTCGGGCATCACCGACTTTGTTGATGCGGCTAGCTCTTCAATATCAGCACGAGGTAAAGTTTCCCGTTTACCATTGGTGTCGATCAACTCGATCGTCGTGCGAGATTCGCCAGCCAGCATGCCAGTCAGCACGCGACCCTCGAGCGTGAGCACGGTGTAGGAGCGAAAGTTACCTTCGACACTGCGGCTGGGGTCAAGAATATGGACCAACAACTCCTCGCGAGGGTGCACGGCCATGCCGGTCAATTCCGGCCCAATCTCCACGCCCATATCGCCGTGACGATGGCATTTGCTGCAATGCTGCTTGAACATTTCACGCCCGCGATCCACATCACCATTGAGGGTGACAGCGTCGTGGTAACGCTCAATCACGGCCACGCGGTCGGGACTGGGCAGACCACCACCGGCTTTCATTAATTCGGTCGCCGCCGCGCGAATATCCGCTTGCGGGTGGCGGGCTAGTGCTTGCCGTTGATCCAATGCCAGATCGGACATGGCCAACTGGTTTGCCTGCAAGCCGGCGATCAACGCGGAAGTCCACTCGGGGCGCGAGAGCAATAATCGAATCGCCGTTTCGCGAACTGCGGGGGTCCAATCCGAAAGGGAGTCGACAACATATTCGGCCATCTTTTCAGAGCGACTGGCAGAAAGCGATTGAATCATCGCAGCCGCCGTGCGGGGAGCCATTTGCAGATCAATGGTTTGCAAAATGGATTCAACCACTTGGGGACTCTCGGGCAGCAGGCCTAACAGCTGTTGAGCTGCGGCGATCCGCCGTTGATCGGTCGCCGAGCTATCATCCAAGACGGTCATGATCTCTTCCGCCACACGTTCCGCGTAGTTTGCCAGCACGTTGCTGCCAAGCCGGTTGGAGAGCGAGACCAGTTGGCTCAGTTCAGCCGGCGGTAACTGTTCGGCCAATTGCAACAAGCTGCCTTCCAACGAATCGGCTGCGGGGACCTTGTGATCGGCGGGCCAACCTTGATTGAGCCCCGCCAAAATCGGTGCGATTCGCGCCGCGTCCGCTCCACCGAGCGAAGCAAATAACTCACTTAACTCCGCCCCGGGGCGAGCTCTCGCCACGTGCTCGGCGACACGCCGCACGAGGGTTGCCTGGCGGTCACTGGCCGGGCCCGATTGCCGCACGTAAGCGGCCAGAAAATCACTTGCGTGAACGGCCGCCGCGCTGGTGACGGCATCCTGCAACCAACGATCCGCTTGGATCGTGGGATCCGCAGCAAGCCGGGCGATCTCGGCGACCACGGCGGGAGCAACTTCGCCGGTATCGGAGAGCGCCAGAATGGCCGCCAATTGGACTTGAGCGTCCTCGTCAGCGAGCAGCCCGCGAGCGAGGACACGCTCAGCGTTTTCCGCTGTCTTCGGCAGCACTTGAATCGCCGCGCGGCGAACACCGGCGGAGGGATGATCGAGCAAAGCTGCGACCGCCGACTCAGCCTGGCTTCCCGAGGAAATCGCCCCCAGGCCGTCCAGCGTCCAAAGGGCGTGAATGACGCCCACGTTGAGGCCAATGGCATCCACGCTGCGGTCGCTGAGTGTCGCAACCAACGCATCCACCACATCGAGTTGTCCACGTTCTACCAACAGCCGCTGGGCGTGCAACCGCCATAACATATTAGAATGCGCCAACGTGGCGACGGCGGTTTGCGGATCTTCGGTGGATAGCTGTGGGAACTCAATGTCACTATCATCGCCATGCGTCACGCGAACGATGCGGCCATGAATTTTATCTCTTAAATCAGATTCATATGCATTACCGCGCCCGGTCTCGAAGCCCTGCGGTGTGGGATTGTGTTGGACAATGTAATTGTACCAATCGAGCACCCAATAATTACCGTCCGGGCCCACTTCCGTGAGAATCGGCGCGGACCACTCATCATCGCTGGCAATTAGGTTACCGGGACTTTGTGAAGTGAATCCGGCGCCCGACGGGGAGAGTTCGAAGATACCTGCCAAGTGGCCGGTTGGTCCGTTAACTACAGCGATCCGATTCCACCAAGTCTGCGGATAGCGGCGAGCCGTGTAGAGCGAGTGCCCAGCGCCAGCCGTGTAACCACCGTGATGGTCCACCTGTCGGACATTTTCCGTAATCGGCTCGAATAAGTGGTCGTCTGAAATCGAGGAGAGCTGTACGGGGCCCCAACCGCGGACGCGTTCGTAATAACGATTCGCGATCGGCATAAAGAGGCTGGGATGGCGGTTTGCCGTGGAGCCAAAAATCAAGCCTTCTTCGCTGATCCCCAAGCCCCAAGTGTTATTGTTCGAAGAGCGAATAAATTCCAGATCGGTCACGTTGGGAGGATCATTCGCATCGAGCTTGAAGCGAAAGAAACCCATTCTAAAAGGTCCAGCCGTACCGCCGGCAAACTTCGGAGTGGAATCATTATAACCTTGCATGGCCCAGATCCAGTTGTCTAAGCCATAGCGGAAATTACTGACGCCGCCGTGCGTGTCGCCCAATTGCCAACCGGTGATCAACACCTGACGAATGTCTGCCACGTCATCGCCGTCGGTATCTTTCAAGTACAGCGTGCGGGTGCCATCTTGCACGATCACGCCACCGCGGTAATGCACTAGCGCCGTGGGGATGCTGAGTTGGTCGGCGAACTGAGTAAACTTATCAGCAACTTGATCCCCATCGGTATCTTCGCAGATAACAATTCGGTCGTTCCCTTGTCCGGGCCGGCGAAGTTCATTGGGATAATCAATCGTCAAGCAAACCCACAGTCGTCCCCGTTCATCCCAGTTCATGGCGATGGGCTTGGCACCCATATTTTCTTCACTGGCATACAGGGCCACGGAAAAGTCACGTGGTGTGACATAATGCTGCAGCGAATCGGCCGGGGAGAGCGGCTTTTGCATCCGCGTTAAAGGCTTACCTTGCGTTCCCCAATTTTCGCCGGCCAAGTAATTGGGAATCTTGTTACCGCTGATCGTATCGTATTCAAAGGGCGCCGCATCGGCAGCGATCTCCGTCATCTCAGGCATCACGAAGGGGTCGCGTTGCTGGAACGGTCCCGCCAGACTTGGATCGCCACCGCAGGCCCAGCGAATGCCTCGCTCAACTAGATTAATGAATCCTGGGTTTCCGAAAGTGCGATGATCGTGTCCCCAGGCCGTGTAAAAAACACGCCCTTCGCCGAAGGTGCGAACCCAGGTGTAAGGTTCGCGATCTCGACCCGCCGCTTGATCCCCCTCGACACGATACTCAAGAATTTCGCGGTCTGGATTTTCAAGGGTGTGGATGTAGGTTTCATCCCAACTGCGGAATCCGCCAAAACCTTGCATCACCGGGTGTTCGGGCTCGGCGATCTCGGTGCCGAATACCTCACCACCATGCCGCTGAAATTGGCCACCTACCAATTCCACATACTCGGCCGAATTGCGAAAACAAAAAGAGGCACAGTGGAGGGGAATAAAACCGCCACCCTCGCGCACGTAAGACAACAACGCGGTGGCCTGATCGGGTTCGATAGTGTCTTGATTCGCATACACGATCAAGCCGTCATATTTCCCCAAAGTCTCAGCGTTCAAGTCCGACATGGCGTCGGTGTACGTGAGCTGAATCCCGCGACTCGCCAACCGCGGAGCAAGTTGAGCGAAACGCTGGGGAGGCTGATGATGACCGTTATCACCGAGGAACAGCACAGCCAGCCGGGGTTCCGACTGCGCAGGCTTGGCAGCCTCTTGCGCAACGGTGATGGAGGAGCTGAACATCGCCCAGCAGCTGAGCAGACAGATCAAGAATCGCATGGTTGACTAACGCCGATTTTGGGGTGGTGTGTGTCTACTGAAGAGTAAATTCAGGTAAGCGGACGAGTTGTCCACCTTGCAAGGCACTTTCGTGAGCACAGATACCCACGCAGGTCCAGTTCGCGGCCGTCGTGGCATTTGGCCAAGGATCGCGATCATCCAAAATCGCCCGCACCATTTCATTGGCCATGTGTGGGTGCGATCCTCCGTGCCCACCTCCTTGGACGAAACTGAGGTGCCCGGCGTCCTCAATCGTCTGAGTAAACTTACGAATCGGTTCGGGTAAACGATCGGCGAAATCGGGAACCGTCACCCGCGATGGGATTTCCGGTTCAGGTTTCTTCGCGGTGTGCATCACGTGAGGCTCACCTTCGACCAAGGCCCATTCAAAACTTTTCTTGGTCCCATAGACATCAAAGCTTTCCCGATACTGGCGAGCCGTATCGAAGAGGAATCGCCACAAGTGGGCGGCGATGTCGGTACCCTGAATGGTCAAATGACAACTCTCTACGGCAAACCGGTTGCCACTCTTTTCGATTAACTCATCGCGAATTTTCCCAGAGCCGAAACAAGAAACGGTTTCCGCTCGCCCGTCGACCAATCCCAGCACGGGACTGACGACGTGGGTGGCGTAATGCATCGGGATCATTCGCTCCCAATAGTCGGGCCAACCGTCCATATCTTGCGGGTGGCTGGCGGCCATGTATTGAATTTTGCCCAGTTCGCCCGCATCGTAGAGCTGCTTGAGGTACAGGAATTCGCGGCTGTAGACGACCGTTTCGGCCATCATGTACTTTAACCCCGTGCGGGCGACCGCTTCGCAGATCTTCTGACAATCCTCGATCGTTGTCGCCATCGGCACCGTGCACATTACATGCTTGCCAGCATCCAAAGCGGCCAGCGACATGGAGGCGTGATCGGGAATTGGGCTGTTGATGTGAACAAAATCGACATCGGGATCAGCCAGCACGTCGGCATAGGAGGTGTAGCGCCGGGAGACCCCTACGGCATCGCCAACTTTGTTGAGACTTTCGACGTTGCGTTGGCAAATTGCCACCACTTCCGCGTCCGGATGCGCTTGGTAGATCGGAATGAACTCGGCACCAAACCCTAAGCCAACCATCGCGACACGTGCTTTCCGCTGCGACATGGGAATCAACTTTCTTACTTTGTGGAGGGCAAACTGAGGGGAAGTTGTTTTCCGAACACTTCCCGACTTGAAATATTTCCGCAGGCAACCAAACTCGCCAGAGCGGCGGAAACAACGCTTTGATTTGACAAATTCAGCACTTTAAGGCGAATTACACGCCGTTAACTTGTCAAGCCGGGAAGCCGTTATACCATTAAACCAAGGCGATGTGGTGGCGTCCATGAGATTCTGCGCCGCCGAGGATGAGAAATTTTACCGAACGGCTTTGCTCGCACATGAATCGTCGTCCCACCGTCGCCTTACTGGTCGAGTCCTCCAACGCTTACGCCCGCGGAGTGCTCGAAGGGATCATGACCTATGTCCGCCGGCACCGGGCTTGGACGATTTACCTACCCGAGCAGGAACGGGGGGCCGCACCGCCGCAGTGGTTGGCCGACTGGCCCGGTGACGGCATCATCGCGAGGATCGAGAACGAAGCGATCGCGGAAGTCGTGCGTCGCAGCCGATTGCCCACGGTGGATGTCAGCGCGGCTCGACGCCTGGACGATATCCCTTGGGTGGAAACGGATGACGTGGCTATTGCTCAACTGGCCGCGGATCACTTTACCGAGCGAGGTTTTCGCAATTTGGCATTCTGCGGGGTGGCTGGCTTTAATTGGTCCCAATGGCGGGAACAGGCGTTTGCCAAGTGCGCTCGGCAAGCGGGCTGTAGTTACAGTCACTACGAGTCGACATCACGCTACGCGGTCGATTACTCTTGGAGTCGTGAACGGCAGCGTTTGGCCGAGTGGGTCGGCGGCTTGCCGCGTCCGCTGGGGATCATGGCGTGCTACGACATTCAAGCTCGTGAGCTACTGGATGTTTGCCGCGAGTTGGACATTGCGATCCCCGAAGAAATCGCCTTGATCGGAGTCGACAACGACCGCCTGCTCTGTTCGCTAGCTACACCGCCACTGTCGAGCGTCATCCCGGACGCTCAACGCGCGGGCTATGAGTCGGCCAAGCTGTTAGACCGGATGATGGCGGGCGAGCCGGTGGAAGGCCGGGCCCACTTGATCGAGCCGCTCGGCATTGAATCGCGACAATCAAGTGATGCTTTAGCAATCGACGACGTCGATGTGGCCCGCGCGCTAAGATTCATCCGCGAACACGCCTGCGACGCCATTCAAGTCGGTGATGTGCTCAAGCATGTCGATATTTCACGAAGGGTGTTGGAAAACCGCTTTGGCAAGCTGCTGGGACGAACACCCCATGCGGAAATCTTGCGAGTGCGGATCGGCCGCGTCCGCGAGTTACTGCGGGACCGCGATCTGACCCTGTTGGATATTGCCGACCGCACAGGTTTTGAACATGTGGAGTATTTATCGACGGTTTTTCGCCGTGAAACGGGCGAGACGCCTACTCAATTCCGCAGCAGAATTGAAAACCAATAACGGCAGGTGCGTGGTGTGCTGCTTCCGCTTACATAGCCGAACCGAGTCCCGTCATGCGGCGCCAGGCGCTGATCTGCCCCATGTGAATCATAAAGTGGCCGCCGGTGTAAAAGTTTTCCATGGATCCCAGCGTGCTGAATTTGGATCGCATGCGTTCGTTGGGATTCAGTTGGCTGAAGACTTCATCCGGCGTGGAACGCAGCGTTTGCTCAGCAGCCCGGTAACCACGCAGTAGCTGGTCAACGAGTTGATCCTTGTGGGGATAGATGGTTCCCTGCGGATCATCTTGACACTCTGAGCTCTGGGAAAACAACGGCTGCCATTCCTCGGGGACCTGGATTGAAGCGGCATCTCCCCCGAGGTCTTCGATCACTCTTGGAGAGTAGAGGCAAAGGTGGCCGTACACCCAAGCGGGATGATTGGAGGCGATGATGCGACCATCCACGTTGGCGAGACGTCCGAAGTGGCTAGGTTCAATACCAACCGCTAACGTCTCGGCATAGCGAAGGGACAATTGTAACGACTCTGCAATAATTTCGCCGATCATAGACCCAAACCGTACTGGTTGCCGCGAATGAAAAATTAAAAAAGCCTTCGTGGTGCATTACCACGAAGGCTATCAATATAGGACGATAGAGGCCGGTCAACCATCGCTGAGCGAAATTCCGTCCCCCGCGCCGCGTTCAGCTTTACTGTCCGCCTTGTCCGCCTTGGCCAGCTTGTCCGCCCTTAGCTTGTGGTCGCACGCGCTTGTTGATATCGGTTTCCAAGACACCGAAGACGGCTTCGTGACGAGCTACCGACATTTGCAACGCTGCCAACAAACGCTTGGCAGTGAAGAAATTGAGGATGATACGCTGATTGACACGAATCGGATCTTTGGGGACACCGATCGGCTGTGGATTCAAGCCGAAGTCAACGATCAATTCTTCAGGCGAACCGGTTACGCGGCAAAAATTTGCGTACGTCGCGGTTGCTTGATCGTCCAAAACCTGCACTTGCACCGGCTGTTGCGTAGCGGCGGGAGTAACGGCAGCTTCAGGTGTCTTGGCTTCTTGGGGAGGTGCTTCCTCGGCCATAATCTTTAAACTCCTCGTTCAAAACGAAAAATAGGAATTGACTCTCCCGCTTCGTGTGTGACACATCGCCGGGCGGGAAGAAAGCCGACGCAAGTGTAAACCGTGTATTCGATTAGCGATTGTCATAAATCCTAACAACCACTAACCACTCTGCAATGATGGCGCAACTAAGTTTACGCCAACGATTGCCATAAAAGGAACCGGCGAGTTCGCTTCGATGGGGCTATCCAGTGAAGCGGGGCAAGCCGGGCAATCTCTAGCGTCCCCACTGGTCTTGGCTGCCGGCAATTTGTAGTAATCTCTCAAGCTGGGAACCCTATGAATTTATGCTAACTCTACAACTCGAAATTGAATGTTTGAGTAATAATACGCCAAAGTCTCCAACCTAACGTTTGAGGTTCGGTATGAATTTTCGCGCTACCCCGATAACCGATTCGCAAAGGGATAGCATCCACGTCGAGGGGAACTCGAACTTGGTAGGAGACGCTCCGCGGCCGGGGCTGGCCGGTGGCTGGATCAATCTCCGTTTGCAAGTCACCGCCAGTCTGACTGGAGAGGGCCATGGAGGCGGAGTTCAATGGCGATTCGGAGACTTCACCCATTTTGCTGTGAAAGGTCAAATTTCTCGCGGCGTCGAACTTGAGATCAACATCCATACCTTGCTTCACCAAGTTCCGATCACCTTGGTCGAGCACTAAGACCGCTTCCAGCGCGTTGGGATCACCGATCAGGCAGACCACGTCGGCATCGTTTAGCAAAGCGCCTTTGTTTTCGGGATCGAGGGGAGTGCCGGTCCAGGAGGGGAGCTGTTCTTCGGGATCACCCTGGGGTTGTTTCTCGGGAGGCGGCATGACAGTGCCATTGCATGTCGCTTTGATCGTCAATCCCTTGATCCGATCCTCCAGCTTTGCAATTTTGCGAGTGAGTGATTCAATCTGCTCGTCCTCGGCCAACTGCTGGCTGGCGGCCGCGTTGCGATCGTCGTGCATCAGTCGCTCGAGCGTGCGGCGGCGGAGGGTGGCGAGTTCTTTTTGCCCGCGGAGTTCCTCTAGCTGAATCATCAACTCGGGATTTTCCAGTTCGGCAATGACGGTCTCGTCGGCGATTACCGAACTGCCGGCCTTCACAAGCACATCACCGATCCGACCTTGAACTCCGGCGTACACCGTACTAGTTGCTTCCACCGGTTCAATTTGAAACGCACAATCAACGTGGTGCGGCAGGGGGATAAGGCAAACTGCGGCGATGATTGCGGCCACCACAGAGAGCGTTACCGCGAGGCGGCCTTTTTTCACTTTCGCAAACCTCCCAGGAGTACGGAGAAACTTGATGGATTGCCAAATCGGCTGAATGATCATCCCGGAGAACCCGGCGACTGCGACCATCCGGCCCACGATGGCCAAGCCGTAAGGTTCGAGCACTTTGATCAAGAACCAACAAATTGAAAATACAACTACCCAGCGATAAATCACCGAGGCAATCGTGTAGAGAGCAAACATGGCTTGGTTACGACGCGGCAAGAAAGGGTCTTCTTGCAATTCCAATCCCAAGCAAATCTCTTGGAACTTGCGTTTGAGAATTTCCGTGGCCTTCTGGCGAAGGTTGGGAATCTCCAAGGTATCCATGAGAATGTAATAACCGTCAAAACGCAGCAGCGGGTTACCATTGACAACAATCGTGCTGACCGCGTTAAGAAACATCATGTTCAGGCAAAGGTCATTGAGCAGCCCAGGTTCGCTGAACCACCATAAAAACGTGGCGATCGATGCCAGAATCATTTCCACATAAATGCCAGCGGCACCAATCCAGACACGTTTCCATTTGTTGGGTAGCATCCAGGAGTCGGAGACGTTGCAATATAGGCAGGGGGTAAAGACCAGGAGCATAAACCCCAGCTCGTGGCATTCCCCGCCAAACTTTTTACAACTAATGCCGTGGCCAAACTCGTGCAAAACCTTGACGAAGGCCATGGTCACGGCCAAATACAGCCATCGATCGGCGGCAAAGAATTGCTGGAACGAAGGAAGTTTGGCGTAGAACGTATCAAACTGAGTCGCTAACAGCAGGCCGGCGGAACACATCAGCAACAGTGCGCAGATCAGGGCCGGAACGGTAAACAACCAGCCAGTCCAGGGGGTAATTCGCTTGAGTACGCCCTCAGGGTCAAAACCGCGAAAGCGTAGCGCAAAGATGTTTGCCGCTTTACCGAGAAACTCTTTTCGTTTCTTGGTCGTTCCCCGTTTCTGCAGCGCGCGTCCCTGTCCGGGCGAGTTGCTGATGACGAGCCCGCTGCGGTGCAACATCCCAATGAACTGTTGCAGGTCTCCAAAAGTAATTTTTTGCGGGGCGAACTTGGCCTCAAAACCCTCTTTAATTTGATCCAAGCTGACGTGTCCGTCGAGCATCTGCAGGATAAAATATTCCTCTTCATGGAAGCGGAAATACTGCAACCCCACAGGTTCCTTGACCACCCAATAACCAGTCCCCTGGTATTGGTGACGGCTGCTGCGCAGGTCCGGACGCTTTCGCACCGAAAGCGAGCGCGACGAGCTACTGATGAGACTTTCAGCCAAGGATGTCATGGACCGGAATCAGCTCCGCGAGTTATCGGCCGGGGATTGCAATCAAAGGAAATCGCAGCGGCGATGGACAAAAATAGCTTACAATTAGCGGTTCGTATCGATTTTAAGGTTTAATTTCATCCCCGGCTTGATCAGCCAATCGTCACCAATGCGTTGGTTTTCAAACTCCACCCAGACGCGGCGACGCTCGGAAAGGTCGATGGCGTAACCGACAAAACCGACTTTACCGTTAATCCGCTCGATCGGTTGCCCTCGCACCGTAAACTCCAAGATCGCTGGCATTCCCTCGGTGACGCTGTTGGCCACTTCATAATTGAGATAGCCCTCGGCGCGGAGCCGATCCATCTGCACCAATTTGACGATCGGTGAACCTGGCTGAACCCACTCACCAAGCTGGCCAATTCGTTGTTCAACAAAACCTGAGAAGGGAGCGATAACGCGTCGTTTATCAACGGCCATTTCGGCCATTTCCCGCTCGACACTTTTGGCACCGAACTGCGCCAAGGCAATATCTTTGTTGATGTCCGCCAAATCGATCTGCAGCTGATCACGATAAGCTTCTAATTGAGCCGAGCGGGCCTCCCACTTGGCCATTAACTTTTGCTGAAACAACTCGGCGTAGGCGGTTGCTTTCTCGCTGGAAAGCTCTTGCGAGCGGACGGCGTATTGGCGATTGATGTCATTCTCCGCGTTCAGCCGAGCCTCTTTCTCTTCGGCAACTTTGAGTTTAACCGTTAAGACCGAATCGCGATCGTCGAGCAGAGCTAAAGCTTGGCCTTTCTCAACTACGGCACCTTCTTCGACGAGAATTTCCTTCAACAAACCTTCGACCTGCGAGGGCACGCGGACATCATTGATGAAAGTGACTTGAGCTTCTTCAGCGAACACCACGCCATCCGCGACGCTACCGGGCGGTTGTGCGGCGAGAGCCTGCGGGAAGCAAGCGGCAAGCAGCAAAGCGAGAACGGTCGCCAGGCGAAATTGATGAACGTTAACAGTCAGCAACATTGAGAATCTACCCGTTAAGGGGGAATGATAAGTTTGTTCGCCAGACCGGCGGGTTTGGCTGGCGTGATGAGTCAGTAAGATCTAGGAGGTTAGAAGAAGAACTTGCAAAGCCATTCGTAAATTTCATAGCCAAGCACATAGCCGCTGGCCCGCTTGCCAACACGCACGTCAGCGATCACCTTTGCACCGGGACGCAGGTCGGACTGGAGTTGTTCTTGAACTTCCTTGTCGAGGGTGACTTTCATCCGCACGACTTCGCCGTCGTCCTTATCGGTCGATGTTCGCTGCTCAATGGAATCAGTGTCTAACTTGCCGGAAAATGATTCCGAGGGATTCGTAGCCAAGATAAAATCAACCAAGATTTCACCCTCTTCGCCCCGCTCTTCACGACAAGATTCAAGATGGTGCATGCGTTTGTCTGGCATTCTTAAACGCAGGTACATCGGTTGGTTAAGGTTGGCGATATCAAATAGCACTTGCCCCGTCATCACGGGCCGGTTGTTGAGCAACTTGTTTAAGTTCCAGGTCGTAATCACTCCATCGATGGGCGCCCTGATTTGCAACTCTTCCTGCTGTTTCTTCCGTAAACGGAGAGATTCCTCCAAGGTTTTCTGTTGGCTGAGCAAGCCCAGCCGCTCGCCTTGAAGTTTGGTCGCTTCGGCGGGATCATAATCGCGACGAGTCAGTAAGGATAATTGTCCTTGCACACTAGCTAGTTGCTCGCGGGTTCGATTGAGCTCGCCCTCAAGTTCCGTCAGCTTGATTTCCAAGTCTCGATTCTCGAGCTCAAACAACAGCTGGCCTTCTTTGACAAAGGTGCCGTGTTTGATTTCGCTGCTTTCGGGAATGCGAACCACGCCATCGACCGGCGAGAAAACGTGTGTCGATTTAGTCGGCTCCACAGTCCCGTTGGCTTCTAGTTCCAACTCCAACGGTATAAAGACCAGTCCCAAGATGAGCACCAAAATCAAACCGACAACAGCCAATGTTTTCGGCAGCGTGCGGGCGCGGAGAACCCAAGTCAGGTGACCAAGTGTCCGCCAGATAGGCATCAAAAAGAGGTTGTTATAATGCATGGAGTTGGCAATCGCCCGCGTTCCATGCTCATAGACAAGATCAACTCGGCTGTGAAATACATCGGGTGGCAAACTGCTCTCAATCTGCTCGACAATCAAAGCGCCGATGGTCTCACCGCGGTGGTCGCCGTCGCGATCGATTTCACCCGCCGCCCCGGTGGCCTGCTCGGCAGCGTTCAGTCGCACCGGCTCGCGGAGCGGGAGCACCGCAATGTGCCGGCCATAAGATTGATCGACGTACTCCTCTAAGGCCTCTTCGATTTGCGGCGGCAAATCTTCGGTGGAACCGTCGTGCCAAAGCGGTTCACCGGCAGCGACGACACGGGTCGCCAATTTATTCAAGGCAGCCACGATGTTGGAGCGATTTTCAATCGTATCCTGGCCGCTGATCGCTTGCACCTTGCACTTGCGACCTTTCAGAATAGCCACGCTGACGCGGTCGCAGCCGATCAGCCTTCGTCCCTCGTTGGCAACAATGTAGGCGGTTTCTTTCAAATCGAGCGACTCATGCGAGAGCCGGGCAAAGGTGTCGGCTTGCTGCCAAAGAACTTGACGGTCGCTGAAATGAGCCAGCCGCTCATTCTTGATCCACTCGCCAGCCAGCTCGGACATCTGCTGTAAAAACCGCAGATAGCCTTGTTGAGTTGCCGGAGCCGCTTCGGGGCGCTGGAACACCTCGATCAAGCCGTCGACCTTCTTGTCGTGACTGAGCGGGGTGAGCACCAAGAGGTATTTCGAGGGATTGCCCTCGGCTTCGCCATCGGTGGTGCCACTGTAAGGAGGCACCAGCAGCGATTGATTGGCCGAGGCCACGCGGCGGACCAAGCGACGGTGACGCATGGCATCATCGCCTTGCTCATCCAACAGCGAATCGGCCATGTTGATCTGGTACTGCAATCGCACGTTGCGATCATCATCGAGTAACCAAATCGCTCCGCCGACCGCAGCCAGCGCGGTTACAACCCTTTGCAGGAATTGAGGATAATATTCCTCAGCAGGCACCCCAGACTTGCCCAGGGCGGCGATCTCATTAACGAGAACGCGAATTTGCTTTTTGGTTTCTTCGACCGTTTGCTGGTTGACTGTCATCTACCGCTCGTCGTAGTCCGAAACGAGATTCCCCGTGGCGATCCCCCCAAAGCACACTGGCTTGGGGAATTCCACATGGGGATGAAGGAAGTTTCATCTGTATCAATAGCGACCAAATTAAGCAGCGGCGGCGGCGACTCCAGCATCGTGACTTGGGAACGAACAAAATTCGCGAATCCCTCTCCCGACACTGACGATTGTTCCAAAAATTTCGCGTTGTTGTCTTTTCGCCACAGTGGCTTCGCGCCGTCATTTTCGCCATGCTCCCTATTGGTTATACTTTTAGTATAAGTAAAACGCGAGAGCGTTGTGTCAAGTTCCTGAAAACAATTTTTTTTCCGCTGGAGCGACCGGAACTAGCCAACGGCAGGGACCGTCTGAGGGTCTGTCACGATTGGCCTGGCAGGTCGCTGCCCGAGGGCCGGGTTATGGCGAATGGTATGAATATTCCGCCGCCTGAAACGTAAACCGAGTGTTGCGGGAGCGGGTATCGGTTGTCAATTTCCCGCCGCGAATCAAGCTGCATCGTTGCTCGTGTGCAGTGACAGCACGCATGTTCAGCGGAAGCTGGTTGGGGCTGAAGCGATTGCGAGCGAGAGCTACCTCGGAAATCGAGAATCTAATTTTTTGCGAATTGCGAAAGCTGGCAACTGGACTGGTCGTTAGCGAAGACAAGGATTGGCATGAACAAAGCCACTTTAGTGGAATCACTGCGGACGCTGCCTCGCGAAGAGCAGGTGCGTTTGGCTGCGCAGGTGGATCGGCTTCGCAAGGTCTGTGAGGAAAGTGGCGAACCCGAGTCACTCGCGCTGGAGCCATTCTTGGAAGAGGCCTTGGTCTTAGTGGGCCGTATGTTCGGGGCGGCCGCGAGCGCTTATTGGTTGCGTCCGTGGGGCGGCGGAGGCTTGGCACCAACCGCCCAGCTGGGCTTCAGCGAATTGGAATTACCAGCCGCTGGGCGAAAAGCGATTGACGCGGCGGTTGTCCAGTTGTGGCAATCGCAGGAACCACAGGTGCAACGACACGCTGAATTTGGGGTGACCGTGCTGGTGGGGCCTGTTCGCAACGGGCCGGAGGCGGTCGGCGCGGTGCAGTTGATCGTGCTGGATTCGCCCAGCCAACGATTGGAAAACGCGGCCGAGAAGACTAGCAGAGAGTCGGCGACAGCGACCGCGGGTGAAATTTCGGCCACAGCCGCCGCTCGGGCCTCTTCCTACCGTCGCGCCCTCAGCGGCGTGCTGGCGATGATCCAGCCGGCGATTCTGCGACGACTCAACGGAAACACGCTGCCGATACAGCAAGCCGAAGTGGGGCTGCAGCGGTTGAATCAGCAAATTGCCGGCATCCAGCGCACCCTGCGGTTAACCATCGAGCACCATCTGCAACAACTCAGCGGAGCCAACTTCAACAGTCTGCAGGAGCGTCAGCAATTCGTCAGTTCGGTGCAGAAGTTACTCGACGCCAACGGGTTGCGAGTTCGCTGCCCGGAGTGCGGCTACCCGGCCATATTAAGGTGCTCGCGTAGTCCGGCGGTTGACACCGGGGTGTTTGTTTTTGACCACTACTTGCCCACGGGACGCACTTTTCACGGCGGCGGACGGACTTTGCCATTGCTGCGAACTGTCACCAAACCGTCACGTCGAAAATCTTCATCATGAAGAAGACCAGTTTTCGCCTGTTCGGATGCGTTACGGGAGTTACATTCATAGCTTGTATCCCTGATCGACGTAACAAACCACTCAGCACCCTCCGCAAGCCTGAAACGAGCCGCAGCTAGCAACACAGCAGCTAGCAACCCAGCGGCTAGCGGTTTTTGGATGAGTGCTTAGACTCCCGCCACAACACGCATTCTCTCGCGACTCCCTCATGATCGACAAGCTTTGGCACCGACCATTTGGCCGGTTTACGTTAGCCACCTTCACGGCTCTGGCAATTTTCGCCGCAATCCCCCAGCACTCCTCTGCTGAAAACCCTCCACAAGAAATTTTCATTTCGGAGCCTGTCCCGAACGATTCAAATTCGGAACAGCCTCAAGGCGATTCGCCGCAAGCGGACCCGATACGAGATTTGCAAGCCGCTGCCTGGACTGAAAAAGCAGCCGCTTGGGGGCACTGGGGGGTCGATCCGAGTCGCTACTCCACATGGACAAATCACAGCAACCGCATGGTACCCCTGTACACATTCGGGATGACGCTCGATTCTCTCAGGGAAGCGGGCAGTGTTTATCGTTCGGCCGAGCAACTGGAGCGTCTGTATGGCGAAGTACCGGCGGGAACATTAAATCCGGAAGCCGACTATTTCGATCAAACCGACGTTTATCGGCTGCAACAGCAAGCGATCGCGGCAGGTAAAAAGTATGTGTTTTTGATCGTCTTTGACGGCATGGACTGGCAAACCACGCATGCCGCAGCCACCTATGCGGAAGGGAAAGTCGCTTACGACTCGGGACGCGGGACTGGCTTGACGTTCTTGGATTACCGCGGGGTGGAAACCGATTACGGTTACGTAGTGACTTCGCCGCAGCGGGGCAAAGCGACCTTCGACGTGAACACGCAACGGTTGGCGGAACCCCAAGCCGCCGCCACGGGAGGCTATGATCCCAGGCTCGGAGGCAGCACTCCTTGGGCCGCTCCACCCAGTCGCGATTACTTGATCGGTCGCGACCGTAGCCAACCTCATACGGTGGCCGATTCGGCAGCCACCGCGACGTCGATGACCAGCGGGGTGAAAACTTATAATGGAGCCATTGGGCTGGACGCCGCGGGCGAGCGAGTCGAATCGATCGCTGGGCAATTGCAACGTGAACGTGGCTTTCGGATTGGCTTGGTTAGCAGCGTGCCGATTAGCCATGCCACCCCGGCGGCAGCCTACGCGCACAACGTGACTCGTAATGATTACCAAGATCTAACCCGCGATCTTATCGGTCTGCCATCGGTATCACATCCCGATCAACCTTTGCCAGGAATGGATGTGGTGCTGGGCGGCGGCTGGGGAGAACTGAAGCGTAGCGATGAGAGTCAAGGCGATAATTTTCAACCTGGCAATCGTTATGCCTTCGCGGGCGATGTGCGAGCGGCCAGCGTCGAACAGGGAGGTAAGTATGTCGTTGTCGAGCGAACACCAGATACCGACGGCGGCGAGCTGGTTGCCGCCGCCGCCGATCGAGCCATCGTCGAAAACCACCGCTTGCTGGGGCTGTTTGGAGTCAGCGGCGGCCACCTCCCGTTTCAAACAGCCGACGGCCAATACAATCCCACACTTGGGGTCAATGGATCGGAATCTTATAATCCAGCAGACGTTCGCGAAAATCCCACCTTGGCTGAAATGACCAAGCAAGCCATTCGCGTGCTCGACCAAGGCGACCAAGGCTTTTGGTTGATGGTCGAAGCCGGAGATGTTGACTGGGCAAACCACGATAACAACTTGGATAACTCGATCGGCGCCGTGCTGAGTGGCGATGCGGCCTTTGCAGAAGTGGTGCAGTGGATCGAGGCTCAGCAAGCGTGGGATGATTCAGTGATCATCCTCACGGCCGACCATGGCCACTATCTCAACGTCACGGACCCTCAAGTCCTGACCAAGAACCTATCCGAAAACCATAAAAAAGGCCCGCGGCTAGCGCCGTCGGCTCACAGTTTTCCGATAGGTTCTAAGATTGACACGCCGGCAAAGGCGACTGCTGAGCAAGCCACAGAGGCTGAGCAAGAAACCGACGCCGAACAAGAAACAGCTACTGAGCAACCGGCCGCTGACGGTTCACTCCCAAACGTGGTGTTGATATTCATGGACGACCTGGGGTACGCCGACATTGGCCCCTTCGGAGCGACCGCCTATCCAACACCCAACCTGGATCGGATGGCTCGCGAGGGTCGTCGGTTCACGGACTTCTTGGCTTCTTCGGCCGTTTGTTCCGCCTCGCGAGCCGCTTTGCTGACTGGCTGTTACCATCATCGCGTGGGCATTTCGGGAGCACTTGGTCCGTCTTCGACGATTGGCATCAATCAAGACGAAATCACCTTGGCTGAGCTGTGCAAATCGCGTGGTTATGCGACCGCCATGTTTGGGAAATGGCACTTGGGGCATCATCCCAAATTTTTACCGACCAACCATGGCTTTGACACGTTCTTTGGGATCCCTTACAGCAACGACATGTGGCCGCTGCATCCGCAGAACCTTGCTAGAAAAGCGGCCGATCCGCAAGCCACTGGTCCTTGGCCTCGCCTGCCGATGCTGGCTGGCACCGAGGTGATTAACGCCGATGTCCAGCCCGCCGATCAGGAGCAACTTACCACACAGATCACCGCCCGCTCGGTGGAGTTCATCGAGCAGCATGCCGACCAACCTTTCTTCCTCTACGTACCGCACCCGATGGTGCACGTGCCGTTATACGTTTCAGAAAAATTTGCCGGCCAGAGTGGAGCCGGATTGTTTGGCGACGTGATGATGGAAGTCGATTGGTCGGTGGGGCAAATTCTAGACGCCATCGAGCAGATCGGAGCGACTGAGAACACCCTGGTGATTTTAACTTCGGACAATGGTCCTTGGCTGTCGTATGGGGATCACGCCGGCAGCGCCGGTCCGCTTCGCGAAGGCAAGGGGACGATGTTCGAGGGAGGTTATCGCGAACCGACTTTAATGCGCTGGCCAACTCGAATTCCCGCTGGCACGACTTGTGATTTGCTGGCCTCGACGATCGATATTCTCCCCACCGTGGCAGCGCTGATCGGAGCCGAACTGCCAGCCCATCAATTGGACGGAGTCGATATTCGGCCGCTGCTGTTTGAGGATCCTGAGCAATCGCCGCGAAGTCATTTTTATTGCTATTACGGTGGCGGCCAATTGCAAGCGGTGCGAAACGAACGTTTTAAGTTAGTTTTTCCGCACCGCTATCGGACGCTGGACGGACGAGCTGGCGGGACGGGGGGGACGCCCGTGAATTACTCGCAAGCTATGGCGAGCTATGCGTTATATGATTTAGACAATGATCTCGGCGAGACAACCGATGTCGCCGCGGAACACCCGGCGGTGGTCGAGCAGCTCGAAGCGGTCGCCGCCGCGGCGCGAGTCGACTTGGGTGACAAGCTGACAAAAACAGCTGGAGAAAATCGGCGTCAGCCAGGACGTCTGCAAGAGGGCGATGCGAAACTAGAGTGGTGAGGAACGATCAGCAGATGAGTGACGCCTCTACCAACCGGGAGTTTCGTCGTCGCTACCCGCCGCTCCGCCACCGCCGCGACCGTCACCGCACCAGCGGGTGAGTGCATCGAGCACTCGGTCGCGATCGTTTCCCGAGGCCCAAATCACTTCGTCCATCTCCAGCATGATTTCATATTGGCCTTCGCGAACACAATCCTCTTCGCCGCAGAAGTGTGGTGTGGCTGCGATCCACATGATGCGGTAGAGCGGCACATGTTTGTCGTCGACCAGAACAAGAGGTGAATCCATGGCACTCTACAGTGGGTTAATGTCTACGAAGAAACAGCAGCTCGCCGCAGCTCCGCGCTGCGATTCGCCGAGGCGAGCACAGCATCGATAACTGCGCCGCGAAAGCCATTTTGCTCTAAGGAACGGATCGCGGCAATGGTTGTTCCAGCGGGACTGGCAACCGCGTCCTTGAGCATCCCAGGGTGTTCTCCGGTTTGCAACACGAGTTGCCCGGCCCCGATCACCGTTTGCGCTGCCAACTGCAAAGCTTGGGCTCGCGGCAAACCGGCCATGACCCCGCCATCGGCGAGTGCTTCGATGAACAAAAAGACATAGGCGGGGCCCGATCCGCTCAGCCCGGTGACCGCGTCCATTTGACTTTCTTTGACCGCGAACGAACGGCCAAATGCGTCGAGCAAACCTCGCAACCGCTGGAGATCGTCCTCGGAAACTTCAGCGGCACCACAGTAGGCGCTGGCTCCCGCGCCAACCAAAGCGGGCGTGTTGGGCATCACGCGGGCGACTCGCTGGGATCCCAATTTGCCGGTCAAAAATTCCAAATCGACCCCTGCGGCCACCGAAACCACCAGCGATTGCTGCCATGAAGCGGGGAATTTCTGCCGAAAATCGGCAATACAGTCGCTGAGGTGTTGAGGCTTGACCGCCAACACAACTAAATCATCAGCCGCTAGGGGGAGCGCCTGCTCGGCCTCTGCTGCGGAGGCAAAACAGGGTGTTTCAGGGAAACGCTGGGACCACCATTGGCGTGATTCGGCATTGTGGTCAGCTATCCGCAGCTGTGGCGGCGAGATCAACCCGCTGGCAACAATCCCTTCGGCCATTGCCCGCGACATCCTGCCACCACCGACAAACAAAATAGAACCAATCACAAACAGTTTCTCCTGGGAATCGCTGGGGACGAATGGGAATCGACAGGCAAATCGCAAAATTAATTTGCGGGTCAGTTGGATTGACAGATCTCCCCTGCGCTGCCTAGCCTGATTAGTTTTTAACCGCGAAATCTGTGGAGTAAGTCAACTTTGGACGAAGCGATTGCCAAAGCCGACATTCTAATCGAAGCGATGGGCTGGATCCGTCGGTTTCGAGGTAAGACGACCGTCATCAAGCTGGGAGGCAGTGTTTTAGACGACGAGGACGCCCTCCGCCACATCCTGCTGGATGTGATTTTCATGGAATCGGTAGGTCTACAGCCCGTCATTGTGCACGGTGGCGGCAAGGCGATCAATCGCGCCTTGGCTGCGGAACAGATCGAACCCCGCTTTGTTCGCGGTCGCCGCGTGACCGACGCGGCCACGCTAAAAGTGGTGGAGCGAGTTTTAGCGACCGAGCTGAACGAATCGATCACCCAAATGATTGAGCAACTCGGCGGTCGCGCCATGAACCTGAACTTCGCCGCCGGCAACAATGTCTTGTTTGGTGAGAGGATTACGATCGCCGGCGACGACATCGGCTTTGTCGGTGAAGTCAGCCGCGTGGAACGCCATCCCATCGAAGGTCTCGCCTACACGAACCAGGTTCCCGTGATTCCCTCGATGTGTGAAGATGCTGGCGGCCAGCCGCTGAACGTTAACGCCGACACCGCTGCGATGGCGGTTGCCCAAGCGCTGGGTGCCGACAAACTGATCTTTCTCAGTGACATTAACGGCGTCCGCCGCGACGTCGACGATCCCACCTCGATCATTCATTCGCTGACAGCTTCGGCCGCCCGCCAATTGATTGACGACGGTGCGATCGGAACTGGTATGATTCCCAAAGTGGAAGCCTGCCTGGAGACGCTCGGGCGGGGAGTCGGAAAAGTTCACATCATCGACGGACGTCTTCGCCACTCGCTGCTGTTGGAAATTTTCACGACCAGCGGCGTGGGTACTGAAATCGTGCGTGACGACCGAGCAAACATACCGATTTAGCCAACGCGGCAATATTCCACTTGTTATTATCAACCTATCCGAAAACCGACAGAGATCCGCGGCGAGCGGCTCAGCGGCAGGCGGATGATTTCTATATTCCCTTTACCGTCGCTCGCGGCTGAAACGTTAAACTATGACCAGTTCGTCCAGTTCACCCGTAGCCAACCCGGTGTCGCCATCGACCGCTGCCACGATGGAGCGATTCGAAAAATTCGTGATCGGCAATTATCGCCGCTATCCGGTCGCCTTGGTGCGTGGCGAAGGGTCGACTGTCTGGGATAGCGATGGTCGCGAATACTTAGATTTATTTCCCGGTTGGGGATGTAATCTGCTCGGGCATTGCCCAGCGAAAGTTGTCCAAGCGGTACAGGAGCAGGTCGCCAAGTTAATCCACGTACCGAACACTTGGTATATGGAGCAACAAGGTGTGTGGGCCGAGCTGCTCAGCCAACGCACCGAGTTTGCCGCTCAAGCCTTCTTTTGCAACAGCGGCACCGAAGCCAACGAGGCGGCGATCAAACTGGCCCGCCTCCATACGCCACCCGATCGTTATAAGATCATCACCTTTACCGGTGGATTTCATGGTCGCACTTTAGGAAGTCTAACGGCCACGGCGCAGCCTAAATATCACGAAGGCCTGGGGCCGCTGATGGCCGGATTTGCCTACTGCCCGATGGGCGATCTAGCGGCCGTTCGACAAGCGATTGATGAGACCACCGCGGCGATCATGATCGAGCCGATTCAAGGCGAAGGTGGCGTGCGGATGCCGCCGGAAAGATTCTTGGCCGGGCTGCGGGAGTTGGCCGACCAACACGAATTGTTGTTGATTTTCGATGAAGTGCAAACGGGCTGCGGACGAACCGGGACTTGGTTCGCGCATCAATACTTCGACGTTCAACCCGATATTATGACATTGGCAAAATCACTCTGCGCGGGAATTGCCGGCGGTGCCCTGCTCGCTCGCCCCGAAGTCGCCGCCAGCCTCAAACCGGGAACGCACGCAGCCACTTTTGGCGGTAATCCAATCGCCGCGGCCGCCGGTATCGCCATGATCGAAACGATCGAAGAGGAAGGCTTGTTAGCCGCCGCCACCGAGTTGGGCGAGCACCTGACGACGGCGCTGCAGCAAATGGCTAGCGATTTTGATTTCATTCGCGAAGTTCGCTCCGCGGGTGTCATGATTGGTATTGAGTTAGATATCGACGGTAGCCCGATCGTGGAAGATTGCCTGCGACGCGGTCTGTTAATCAATTGCACGCAAGGTACCGTGTTGCGATTGTTGCCGGCAATGAATCTCAGCAAACAGGCTGCCGACCAGGGGCTGGAGATATTGCAACAAGCATTTGAAGCGGCCGGGCAGCAAGCGGTCGACAGCTGAGCCAGTTGGCACATCACCCTCGGGTCAAACGCCCAACATAAAAAAGGTTATCGAAGCCTTTTTTCACACGTTACTATTTTCTTTCCTACTCCCATCCCGGACGAATCGCCGATGAACGGCCTGCGACACCTCGTCACTTTATTTGAGCTGACTCCGGCAGAGTTGCGTCAAGTTTTAAAGACCGGACAATACCTTTGTGATCTGCACGCACAGGGCGAGCGACCCAGCTTGCTGCAGAATCGCTGCATCGGTCTGCTGTTTGAAAAACCGAGCTTGCGAACACGCGTCAGTTTCGAAGCCGGGATGGCGCAACTGGGCGGCAGTAGCCTTTTTCTGGGCGACGATGTGGGGTGGGGGAAGCGAGAGTCGGTCGCCGACTTTGCTAATGTGCTCGGGCAATTTCTGGATGCCGTTGTGTGCCGCACAAAATCTCACAAGCGAGTTGTCGATCTGGCTCAATTTAACACCCTCTCGGTGATCAACGGTTTGACCGACCTGTGCCATCCTTGTCAAGCAATGGCCGATGTGCTGACGGTCCAACAGGCTTTTGGTTGCCTGCCAGGACGGCACATGCTGTTTGTTGGTGACGGTAATAACGTGGCCCGCAGCATGGCGCTTGCTTGTGCGATGCTGGAGATGCGATTCACGCTTGCTTGCCCGGTCGGTTATGAGATTGACGACTACTGGTGGTCGCAAGTCAAACAAGCATATCCGGCCGCCAAATTGGAAATGACCAACGACCCATTGGCCGCCGCCGCCGATGCCGACGCCATCTATACCGATGTCTGGACCAGCATGGGACAAGAAGCCGAGCGGGAACAGCGGCGACAAGTCTTTGCCGATTATCAAATCAATCAACAACTCGTCGCGGCGGCTCCCAAAGAGGTCATCATCTTGCATTGCCTGCCAGCGATTCGTGGTGAGGAGATCACGTCCGAAGTGATGGATGGTCCTAACAGCCGTATTATCCAACAAGCGGCCAACCGCATGCACGCACAGAAAGGGTTACTGGTCTGGTTGCTGAATCGCGGTTGGGTGGAAGCCAACGTGGGTGCCGCGGAACCCGCTGCCACCACTCTGCCAGTTCCCGAAAGTGATGCCTGTTAGCGACTGCTCTGTTAAATTTCTTCAACTCTCAACTCTCAACTCTCAACCCCTGAAGACCGCGATGTCCCGGCCCCATGACCAATTGCGAGAGGTCTTGATCACTCGCAACTATTATTCCGCAGCCCCCGGCAGCGTACTATATCGCTGTGGCGATACGGTGGTGCTCTGTACGGCCAGCGTGGAAGCCAGCGTGCCCCCTTGGTTGGAAGGAAAAGGCAAAGGCTGGGTGACGGCTGAATACAACATGCTGCCCGGCAGCACGCCGCAGCGCAAACGACGTGACCGCAGCGGCAAAGTTGACGGACGCACGACGGAGATCCAGCGGTTAATCGGCCGTAGCTTGCGAGCAATCGTTGATTTGCAAGCTTTGGGGGAACAGATGATTACGGTCGATTGTGATGTCTTGCAGGCCGATGGTGGCACCCGCACCGCTGCCATCACGGGTGGTTGGCTGGCGCTGCACGATGCGATCAAGGCTGATTTCCCCGAGCTGACGATTGGCCCCGGCAGTCCGTTGATCGATACCGTGGCGGCCATCAGCGTGGGCAGCGTCAAAGGAGAAATCTGGTTGGACTTGGATTATCCTTTAGATGTAGCGGCCGACGTCGACATGAATGTCGTGATGACCGGCAGTGGTCGTTTTGTCGAAATTCAAGGAACGGGCGAGGAAGCCACCTTTGATGACGATGATTTGGCTAAATTATTGAAACTCGCGCGGCAAGGCATTAAATCGTTGACTAAACTTCAACTCGCCGAAATCGCCCGCTAGCTTATCCTCCCTCCTGCAGAAGTCCCCCACCATGCGACGACATCTCCTGTCTTCGTTGCGACCCACGCGTCGCAGTCCATCCAGCCCCCCGGGTCTCGCCCTCTTGCTGCTGGTCGCCTTCAGTCTGCAACTGACTTCGATCGGGCGAGCTCAAGTTTTTGCCACGCCGGAAGCGGCGGCCGAGGATCCAGATTTTCAAGTTCAGGGTGAATATGCGGGCGACGGCAAGGCAATCCAAGTGGTGGCGATTGGCGATGGCGAGTTCCAATTAGTCATTTACGAAGGTGGCTTGCCCGGAGCTGGCTGGACAGGTGCGGCACCGCAACGCCTCGATGGTGATGCTGACTTGGTGACAGAGCTGGCCGAGTCGATGGGGCTGACGAAGATTGAACGAGAAAGCCCCACTCTGGGCGTCCAACCACCGCCCGGCGCGGTTGTGTTGTTCGATGGTAGTGAAGCATCGATGGAGAATTGGGAAGCGGGCGCCCGTCGCACCCCCGATGGGCTACTGATGCAGGGGGCAACCAGCCGTCAGCAATTTGGCGACTACACCATTCACTTAGAATTCCGCACTCCCTATCAACCGACCGCCTCGGGGCAACAACGCGGTAACAGCGGACTGTATCATCAAGCGCGTTATGAGACGCAAATTTTGGATTCCTTTGGTCTGGAAGGTTTAGATAATGAGGCGGGGGGCATTTATTCCATCCGCCGTCCCGACTTGAATGCTTGCTTGCCCCCGCTGAGTTGGCAAACTTATGACGTTGAATTTACCGCCGCTAGGTATGACGACGCGGGTAAAAAAACTGCCAACGCCACGGTCACTGTGCGGCTCAACGGAATCTTAATTCACAGCAACGTGGTGCTCCCCAAGACAACCACCGCCGCACCGCGAGCGGAAGGACCCACTCCCGGACCAATTTATTTGCAAGACCATGGCAACCCGGTCAGCTTTCGCAACATCTGGGTCTTGCCTCGCGATGCTGAGCAAGATTCCAAACGGCCTTTGATTCCCGGCTACGAGCGGTTCTACGCAGCTACCGCGCTCGGTGCGGAGCTTGATGATCCAAAGTTGATTGACGGCGGACAAGTGTTGGCCGAGGGGCTCGGATGTCTGAACTGCCATGAGGGGCGCGAGCGAATTTGGGAACCAGCCGTCGGGCCAGTGCTCAACGGCATTGGTGGTCGCGTGCGTGCTGATTTCCTCGTGCGTTGGATTCACGATCCACACGCTGCCAAACCGGGGACCACCATGCCCTCGGTATTAGATTCGGTAGCGGCCGACGAGCGCGAGCGGATCAGTCAAGCGATTGCCAGCTATCTCATTTTGTCAGATACCAGCGAAACGATGTTGGATCGTTCTGGAGATGCGAGCGGAGCCGAACGTGGGGAGAAGCTTTATCATTCGATCGGTTGCGTGGCCTGTCACGCGCCTCAGAATGATTGGCAGACACCGAATGCTACCAACGTGCCCCTGGGACCGCTGAGCGAAAAATATACGCTCGATTCGCTGGCTGCGTTTCTGCAAAATCCACACGCCACTCGCCCCGATGGTCGCATGCCCAGGTTGGTTGCCGATTCTGCGGAAGCCCGCGATGTGGCGACTTATTTGCTGCGGGATGTTGTTTTGGTGCCGGGCGCCCAACAGTTCTCCCGCACCGTCTATCGTGGCAACTGGGACTCGCTGCCCGATTTTGACAAACTGCAACCAGTTGCGGAGGCGGAGGTCGTTGCCGGATTAACGTTCGCCGGCATCTCACCGCTCAATCAATTCGGGGCGGTCTACGAAGCCTATTTGCCAATCATCAAAGCAGGTAAATATACGCTCACCATCGGTAGCGATGACGGTAGCCGGGTATTGGTCGATGACCGCGAAGTGGTGCGTGTCGATGGCGTCCATCCCTATCAACAAGGTAGTGGCGAAATCGAGCTGACCGCCGGCGTGCACCGTCTGCGAGTCGAATATTTCGAGGGTGGTGGTGAAGAGCGTCTGACGCTGGAAATCGCCGGACCCGACTTGCCGCGAATGGCGATCAGCACGCTGGTCACCCAGGATCCCGAGGGCGATTTGCAACGACAACTCGTGCCCCAAACATTCGTCGCCGACCCAGGCCTTAAAGTGGAAGGCGAACGCCTGTTCAGCTCGCTCGGCTGTGCCAACTGCCACGTGTTTGAACCGGCGGGACAAGCCATCGAGGCAAGTTTAACCGCCAAGCCTTGGCGGCAACTGCAACCACAGCAAGGTTGTTTGGCCGAGCAAGTGCCGGCCAGTTTGCCACAGTACGCGCTGACCACGGCTCAGCGAAATTCCTTACAAGCTGCGATCACCGCGCGACCGCCGCAGCGTGAGCGAGAGAACTTAATTCAGCTCACCTTAACTGCCGCCAACTGCTTTGCCTGTCACATGCGGGACGGTATTGGCGGTCCAGAATTGGCCCGTAATCAAATCTTTCAAACCACGACTCCCGAAATGGGAGACGAAGGACGCGTGCCGCCACCACTCACCGGAGTTGGTGACAAATTGAAAGATGAGTACTTTGCTAAAGTACTCGATGCGGGTGCCAATCAACGACCTTACATGCTGACGCGGATGCCAGCTTTCGGGTACGAGCGGATGAAGCTGTTGCACCAACGTCTAAACAAGCAAGATCGCCGATCCAGCGAATTACCCGACGTCGCCGCACAACCCGCTCATCGCTGGTTGGCTGATGGTCGCGAACTGGTTGGTAACGAAGGATTAGCATGCATTAAATGTCACACCTACGGCGGTGAGGGGACACCAGGCATTCAAGCCATCGATATGTTGGAGATGCCAAAACGACTGCGACGTGATTGGTTCCATCGATACATGCTGAATCCACAAACGTATCGTCCCGGAACGCGGATGCCGGCCAGCTTTCCCGAGGGCAAGAGTGTGTTAACTAAAATTGCCGACGGCGATCCGGCCTACCAGATCGAAGCCATGTGGCAATTTTTACTGGAAGGAGATCCCCGAAAAATCCCCAGCGGATTGCGACCCGGTGCGATCGAGCTGGTCCCCGGCGAACGGCCGATCATCTATCGCAATTTCCTCACCGAAATGAGTGCCCGCGGCATTGCCGTGGGATATCCTGAGCAAGTCCACATCGCTTGGGACGCGGATCGTTTGGCGTTGGCGAAAATTTGGCAAAACCAATTTCTCGACGCTTCGCTCCATTGGCGCGGTCGCGGTCAGGGGAGGCTGGGACCGCTGGGAGATGCCGTGCTGGAAGTCGAACAATCGGCACCGGTGGCAATTTTGGCTTCGTTGACGGCTCCCTGGCCAAATGCTGAGCAACAGGCCGATGCGTCGTCCGCGGCAAGCCAACGTTTCCTCGGCTACTCGCTCGACGCCACGGGCCGCCCCAGTTTCCGGTACCAGATCGGACCGGCGGAGATTCACGAGACCTATCTACCGACTGCCGATACCGAGACGGGAGCCAAATCACTAACGCGTCGTCTCGAGATCAAGAGATCACCCGACTCCGCCGCCGCCGGGCTGGCCATTGTGCGGTTAGCCAGCGGTCAAATCGAACGTCTCACCCCCACCAGCTATCGAGTGAACGGGCAATTCACTTTGGAGTTATCGACTCCCGACGTGCAATTGGTGGAAGAGGCTGGTAAGCAAGCGTTGCGAACTTCGCTGGGCAACAGCGATCAAGCGACAGTCGAATTTACTTATCGCTGGTAGACGTTCATCATCATATTCATTTGCTGTACCACGGTCTGATCCCATGAAAGCTAGTTTGATTATTACGAGTTTGGCTTGCAGCTTATTGGCTGTCACAAGTGGGTTTGCCCAGCAAGCTCAGGAAGCCGACTATTACGAACTGACCACCTTTGAGCTGCCTGCTGGCGAAGTGCTTGAAGTGGGCGCATTGCAACCACTGGAAGATGGTCGGCTGGCCGTGGCCACGCGGCGTGGGGAAATTTGGCTAGTCGAACAACCGCTGGCCGATGAGGTCAAGGCCGAGCAATTCAGCCGCTTTGCCGAGGGCTTACACGAGCCACTCGGCTTGGCCCTGCGAGATGGTTGGTTGTACGTCACCCAACGGCCAGATATTTCACGCATCCGCGACAACGATGGTGATGGGTTGGCCGATCAGTTCGAGGTCGTTGCCGAAGGTTGGGAGATCAGCGGTGATTACCATGAATATGCGTTTGGTTCCAAGTTTGACAAAGATGGTAACCAGTGGATTGTACTCTGCCTGACCGGATCGTTTGGCAGCAGCGTGCCCTATCGCGGCTGGTGCTTGCGAGTGAGCGCCGACGGCACGGTCACTCCCACGTCGAGTGGCATTCGCTCTCCTGGTGGCATTGGCTTTAACGCCACCGGCGATGTCTTTTACACCGACAATCAAGGCCCTTGGAACGGAACTTGTGGACTCAAGCATTTGGTTCCTGGTAAATTCATGGGGCATCCCGGCGGTTTCCGCTGGTACGAATTGGCGGCGAAAACGCTAGGCGAGCAACCCGAAACGCCCAATGACAACAGCCGCATGATGACCGAAGCGGATCGCCTGCCCGAGCTGGAGCCGACCGCCGTGATGTTCCCTTATGACAAGATGGGCAAATCGGCATCTGGCATTGCCTGTGACACGAGCGATGGCAAGTTCGGTCCTTTTGGAAATCAATTATTTGTCGCCGATCAATCGAATTCGACGCTAATGCGAGTCTTTTTGGAAAAAGTCGAGGGGCATTACCAGGGAGCTTGTTTCCCTTTTCTCTCCGGTTTCGCTTCGGGCAGCGTGGCCGTTGAAATGGATCCCAGCGGCGCGATGTTTGTGGGTGGCACGAATCGAGGCTGGGGCTCCCGCGGCCCGCGAGAGTTTGCGTTACAGCGGGTCAATTGGACTGGCAAAGTTCCCTTTGAAATCCTCGAAATGCGAGCCATCAAGGGTGGCTTTGATTTGGTCATGACCGAGCCGGTCGATACGCAGTCCGCACAGCAACTCGATAGCTATTCGTTACAGACTTACACATACATTTACCGCGAGCAATATGGCAGCCCCGAAGTCGACCACACTCAACCAACGATCACGGCCATCGAGTTGTATGATGACAACCGCCGGGTACGACTGCTCGTTGATGGGCTGCAACGCGGGCATGTGCACGAGCTGAACGCCAGCGGAGTGCGCAACGAAGCGGATCAACCGCTACTACATCCCGAGGCGTATTACACGTTGAATTACTTAGCTCGCTGAATTAGGCGCAATGCAGCCGACGGCGGTTAGAAATCAGCCATTCGAGGCTGCCCCTTTCTAGCTAGTCGTCCCCAGTTGCATCACTCGCGACACCTCGATTTCAAGTGCGGGTAGCAAAACGCCAGAAGCGGTTTGGCCGGCAGTGAATTCGCCATGCAGTCGGTAGGTGGACTAGCGCGACGCGTCGATTGTACTTCACAACTGGATGCACGACCAGAAACAAGATAACGGGGGACAGTGAGGTTGTGAGTTGTATTGCGCTGGTGTACCGGCTTCAGCCGGCCAAGCGCAATCCGGATCACCC
>CAZHTX010000001.1:40703-44885 GCA_964535475.1 uncultured Pirellulaceae bacterium | reverse complement strand
TGGCCAAGATGGGCATCAGCACGCTGCAGAGTTATAAAGGCGCGCAGATTTTCGAAGCCTTGGGGCTGCGAGACGAAGTCATCGAGATGTGTTTTGTGGGAACGGCCAGCCGCATCCAGGGCGTCTCCTTTGACGTGTTGGCGGAAGAAACACTGCGTCGGCATGCGCTCGGTTATCCAGATCGCCCCGTCGAAGTTTCCAGCCAGTTGCCCAACCCGGGAGAATTCCACTGGCGGGCCGAGGGTGAAAAGCACGCTTGGTCCCCCGAATCGATTGCTTCCCTACAAGTTGCCGCACGCACGGGCAACGAAGAAGCCTATTGGAAATTTGCCCAAGCGATCAACGACGAAAATCGTGCTCGATATACGTTGCGCGGCTTATTAGAATTTCGTGAAAATGTGGCCGGCCCCCATGTGCCGCTCGACGAAGTCGAATCGGCCAAGGACATTGTCAAACGTTTTTGCACCGGCGCGATGAGCTTCGGCAGCATCTCGGCCGAGTCGCATGAAACGTTGGCGGTCGCCATGAATCGCCTGGGGGGCAAAAGCAACACGGGCGAAGGTGGTGAAGACCCAGCCCGCTTTTTGCCGATGGCCGACGGTGATTCCAAACGATCAGCGATCAAACAAGTCGCATCGGGGAGATTCGGCGTCACGATCGAATATCTCACGAACGCCGACGAGTTACAAATCAAGATCTCACAAGGTGCCAAACCGGGTGAAGGTGGCGAGTTGCCTGCCCGCAAGGTCGATCGCAACATTGCCCGCATTCGTTACAGCACGCCGGGAGTCGGCTTGATCAGCCCACCACCCCACCATGATATTTATTCGATCGAAGACTTGGCCCAGTTAATTCACGACTTGAAGAATGCCAATCCTCAGGCTCGCGTGAGCGTCAAATTGGTGTCCGAAGTCGGTGTGGGTGTGACCGCTTCGGGAGTCTCCAAAGCACACGCTGATCACATTCTGATTTCCGGCGATACTGGCGGCACCGGCGCGTCGCCACTGACCAGTATCAAACATGCCGGGCTGCCGTGGGAATTGGGGTTGGCCGAGACGCACCAAGTATTGGTCTTGAACGATCTCCGCAGTCGCGTGGTGGTGCAGGCCGATGGCGGCTTGCGAACGGGTCGTGACGTGGTCGTGGCCGCTTTGTTAGGTGCCGAAGAATTCGGCTTTGCCACCGCGCCCCTGATCGCCATGGGCTGCATCATGATGCGAAAATGCCACTTGAACACCTGCCCCGTCGGCATTGCCACGCAAGACCCGGAACTGCGGAAAAAGTTCATGGGCAAACCGGAACACGTTGTCAATTACTTGTTCATGGTTGCCGAGGATGCGCGCCGCATCATGGCCAAATTGGGCTTCCGTTCGATTGATGAGATGGTGGGTCGATGCGATGTCCTGCAGACCGACAAGGCAATTAACCACTGGAAAACGGATGGGCTCGACCTGACCAATGTGTTGATGCCCGCCAAGCGTCCCCACGCCGGGGTCGAAGTCCGGTGCATGAAGTCACAAGATCACGGCTTGGAAAAGTCGCTCGATATGCTGGAAATTGTGCCCCGCGCGGCGGCCGCCCTGGAGCATCAAACTCCGGTTCGCATCGAATTGCCAATCGTCAATATCAACCGCACGGTGGGCACAATCTTGAGCCATGAAATTGCCAAACGGTACGGCCAACGCGGCTTACCCGATGACACGATTCAGCTGGCTCTCAACGGTTCGGCTGGCCAATCGCTGGGTGCCTTCCTGGCTCACGGCGTTACGATCGAACTCGAAGGCGACGCCAATGACTACGTTGGCAAAGGGCTCTCCGGAGGCCGGATCATCGTCTACCCACCGAAGGTCAGCAGTTTTGTGGCGGAGGATAACATCCTCGTCGGCAATGTCTGCTTGTATGGGGCGACGGGGGGCGAAGCATTTTTCCGAGGGCGTGCGGCGGAGCGTTTTGCCGTTCGCAACAGCGGCGCGCGGGCTGTCATCGAAGGTGTTGGTGATCACGGCTGCGAGTATATGACGGGCGGACGCGTGGTCATCCTCGGCCGGACCGGTCGTAACTTTGCCGCCGGCATGTCGGGTGGAATCGCCTATGTCTGGGATCGTCAAGGCGATTTCAATATCCAGTGCAATTTGGCAACCGTGGAACTCGAACAAGTCAGCTCGGCTGAGGAACAAGCGGAGCTCCGCGAGTTGATCCAGCAGCATCTCACGCTGACCGGCAGTCAACGAGCAGCCGACGCATTGGAAAATTGGCCAGAGTTCCTCAAACAGTGCGTCAAAGTAATGCCCACCGATTACAAACGCGTCCTAATGGAAATGGCGGCCGAAGCATCCCCACCAATAAGCACCAATGAGACACCGGCCGGCCAGCCAATTTGATAAACCGACTGTGCTGGCCGCGGGCCAAACGATTTAGAAACAACTCGTAGATATAAAATATGCTTGCAATCACCAAAAGATTGGCAAGCTCAACGCGCGAAGGATAATATCATGGGAAAGCCTACCGGATTTAAAGAGTTCGATCGCCAAAAAGTACCTTGGCGTTTGCCCGTCGTGCGCATCAATGATTATGACGAAATCTACACGGCGCCGGAGGAGAAACAACTCCGCCATCAAGGCGCCCGTTGCATGGATTGCGGCGTTCCTTTTTGTCAGTCGGCGTCGGGCTGCCCAATTGATAACCTGATCCCCGAATGGAACGACTTGGTCTATCAAGGTCGTTGGCGCGAAGCCAGCGAACGCCTGCACAAGACGAATAACTTTCCCGAGTTCACGGGACGTACTTGTCCAGCACCTTGCGAAGGTGCCTGCGTGTTGGGAATTACCAATCCGCCGGTAACGATCAAGAATATTGAAAACGCCATTATTGATCGCGCTTGGGCGGAAGGTTGGTTGAAGCCAACGCCGCCGGCGAGTCGCACGGGCAAACGAGTGGCCGTCATCGGCTCCGGACCCTCGGGACTAGCGGCGGCCGATCAATTGAACAAAGCCGGGCACTTGGTCACCGTTTACGAACGGGCTGATCGCATCGGCGGCTTGCTGCAATATGGTATTCCCAACATGAAGCTCGACAAACAAGTGGTGCAGCGGCGGGTCGATAAATTGACTGCCGAGGGCATTACTTTTGTCACCGGCGCCAACGTGGGTGTGAACCTTGATGCCAAACAACTGACTGAAGATTTCGACGCCGTATTATTAGCTTGCGGTGCCACCAAACCTCGCGATCTGCCCATCCCGGGACGCGAACTGCGAGGCATTTATCCCGCCATGGAGTTCCTCACATCGAACACCAAGCGGGTTCACGGCGATCATCTCAACGGCTCTTTCATTAGCGCCGAAGGGAAAGATGTGGTGGTGATTGGTGGCGGCGATACGGGCACCGATTGCATCGGCACATCGATTCGCCACGGTTGCCGCCAAGTGATCAATTTTGAACTCTTGCCCAAGCCACCCGAGCAACGCGCCGACGATAACCCCTGGCCCGAATGGCCAAGGGTCTTTCGGACTGATTACGGACACGAAGAGGCAACCGCCAAGTTTGGCAAGGATCCGCGACACTACCAGATTCTTTCCAAGTCGTTCATTGACGATGGTGAAGGCAACGTGCAAGGCATTCGCACCGTGCAAGTCGAGTGGACCAGAAAGCCGGACGGCGGTTGGGAAATGTCCGAAGTGGCCGGGAGTGAACGCGTCGTATCGGCTCAACTCGTGCTGTTGGCAATGGGTTTCCTGGGTCCAGAGCATTACCTAGCCGAAGCCTTAGGTGTGGAGGTCGATCAACGCAGCAACGTGGCGGCCGAGCATGGCAAATTTGCCACCAACCTGCCAGGCGTGTTCGCTGCCGGCGATTGCCGACGTGGCCAAAGCTTGGTGGTGTGGGCGATCAACGAGGGACGAGGTGCCGCCCAAGCTATCGATGTTTATTTGCAAGGCAGCAGCCTGTTGCCAATTTCGGCAATGTCTTGAGTCCGCATCAGCCGGCACCCGCCAGCGTCCGGTTAACGAGAACCGTGAGCTGGCGCTCTACGGCTGATGTTGCCGAAACGGATCAGCCGGCACGCGCCAGCGTCCGGTTAACCAGAACCGTGAGCTGGCGCTCTACGGCTGATGTTGCCGAAACGGATTAGCCGGCACGCGCCAGCGTCCGGTTAACGAGAACCGTGAGCTGGCGCTCTACGGC
>CAZHTX010000001.1:9148-40603 GCA_964535475.1 uncultured Pirellulaceae bacterium | reverse complement strand
GGCACGCGCCAGCGTCCGGTTAACCAGAACCGTGAGCTGGCGCTCTACGGCTGATTCGGAACCTTTCACTGGGTACCGCTGGCGAAACTAACTGCTTGGACGATGACGTCATAGCTGAATTCACGTTTCAGATACTCCACCGTCTCATTGAGCGCCTCGTTGAATCCAGTCCCGCCCGCTGTTTGGCTGCTCCACTGTTGAGCATCAAAATGAATGCCCCGCATGCCCCTGTTGGCCAAAGCATTTGCAATTTGAGGCCGCGGCAGCGAGGCGATCAAAAGTGCGAAATCGGACGGATCAGGGAAGGGTTCGCGAGAAGCGACCAATAACACCGTTTCGGTCGACGGGGTGGCATTCAGCGTCCCAACATCCAACTCGAGAAAGTCAATCGGACGATCGACGTCGGGGTTGCCAATCTGATCGCGCGTGCCCAGCGGTCCGGGGTACAGATAAGTGGTACCACTGTCGGATCCCAACCAAACCAGATAAATGTGACGCGGCTGCTCCAACTGCACTGCGATGGTGACGCGGTCGCCGTTGCGCAGCTCTGGACTCAACGGCTCGTCGGCATCGATGACCCAGGTTTGCCCCGTGCTGGGACGTCGGCCGAGAACTCGCAGGTAGCTTGCCGCTGACGGTGCCGCGGCCGCTGTAGCTGATTCTGCGGAAGCATCCAGGTCCGTTTGGTTATCACGGCCGACACTCTGCTGGCCATCACTGGCCAGCCAAAACCCAGCTCCCAACAACCCCAGGCAAGCGACAGCGGCCAGGGCGAACATGGCGACACCGCTTGAGCTGGGGCGAGTCTGAGGCGGACGTTGTTGCGATTGCGAGGCAACCTGCACCTCGCCAACGCGACGCTCTGTTTCGCCACCGCCGAGATTCACGCCCGCAGGAAGAGCACCCGCAGGCAGAGCGACTACTGGCGAATTACCGGGTGCCGGAGTGGTCGATGCGTCCTCGGCCAGCACACTCCGCAAGCGATCGGCCAGTTCCGTGGCGGTGGGGATGCGCCGCTCCGTTTGCTTGGTTAGACAAGCCAAGACGATTTGTTCCACTGCCACAGGAATGTCCGATTGATAGGTGCGCGGTGGTGCAACCGATTTTTCCCGGATCTTGCTCAGCACGTCGATGTTGCGGCGGCCGCGAAAGGGCCGTTTCGCAGTCAACAATTCGTACAGGATAACTCCGATCGCCCAAATATCCGAGCGACCATCCAAGGCGTGAACATTTCCGCTCACTTGCTCGGGAGACATGTAGGCCGGACTTCCACCGTACGATGATTGCGCATCAAACTCTTCTTCCTCGGCAAAGGCGAGCCCAAAATCGATCACGCGAATTCGGCCTTCCTGATCTCGCATCACATTGGCTGGTTTGAGATCGCGGTGCACCACATCCTGACGGTGCGCGTAGGCGATTGCCGAAGTAATTTCCAGACACCATTGACAAGCTTGCCGCCACGGAACGGGCATGGCGACCTTGGCTAAGGAATCACCTCCCAGCCACTCGGTGACAAAGTACGAACGATGATTCACCACCCCAAAATCGAAGACCTTGCAAATCCCAGGGTGATCGAGGCGAGCCAACCGCTTCGCCTCAGTTAAGAAATAACGTTCGCACGCCGCTGGCAAATCACTCTTCAGCACTTTGATCGCGATCACACGATCCAGAATTTGATCGCGAGCTTGGAACACAGTCCCGAAGCTTCCCTCACCGACGACTTTCATCTCGGCGTAACGCGGCAGCTTGCCGAGCAACATGCCAATTTCAGCAGAGGCGAGCCCGCCGTCATCTTTCTTTGGGGCTAACGTATCGGCCGACCGCTGTTCAGAAGTCGCTGCGCCCCGCTGGACGTCGCCAGAGTCTTGGCCGTCTACAGATTCCTGACTGTCACCCGTGCTTTCATGATGACCAGACCTTGGACTGTCACTCGCTTTCCGACTAGCTGCCGTTAACGGCGACTCGGACGACAACAGCTCCGTCTCGGCATCCTGCCGGCTTTCGCGCAGCTCTTCGTCGTCATCGAACTGGTCATCGAAATCAGTCCTTGTCACCATGAAATATCACGCTCGGCTTGCCCCCAAAAACCACCAATCACCAACCCTTCATCTTACGAAGAACCCTATTCCAAAACTACTGTACGCCAGCTGCTTAATTTACTTTAACGCTTTGCTTTTGGTGAGCCGACAGCAAAAGATCGCGAAGTAGTTTTTTGGATCGGTCCACATTTGTTCAACATTCCAACCAGCAGTCCGCAGACGTTTCCCGAGCGATTGTGGATCGTACTTATGAGAGTATTCGGTGAGAATATGTTCGCCTTGACGAAAGCGAAAGTTATGCGAGTCGATATTCACGTCGATGTCGCGGTTTGCCACCAGACGCATTTCAATACGTTGATGGCTGGGGACAAAGGGAGCCGCATGGCCAAAGCCATCGAGGGGAAAGTTGGCATCCAGGCGGCGGTTAAGATGTCGCAAAATATTCTGATTGAACTCGGCCGTGATCCCCTGTGGATCATCATAAGCGGCCTGCAAAACGTCAGTATCTTTTTGGAGATCGACACCGAGCAACAACATACCATCGTGCGTCTTTGTGTCAGACTCGCCCGTTGAATCGCCAACTCGTGGCGGCGACACCAAATCGGCAAACTTTGCCAACAACTGATCTGCGGCTTCGGCTGTCAAGTTTCCTAATGTGGAACCGGGAAAATAAACGACGCGAGCCCCCTCCGCCGTAATCTCTGAGGGGATTGCCAATTCCGCTGTGAAGTCAGCACACACCGGTGCAATCTCCACCGCTGGATGCAGATCGGCCAACCGTTCGGCCGACTGCAGCAAGTGTTCTTGCGAAATATCCATGGGGATGTAAGCCGCGGGTGATTCGAGCGCCTGTAACAGAAGTTCGGTCTTCAGTCCGCTGCCGCTACCGATCTCAATCACCACCGCTTGCTCGCCAACCCGCTCAGCCAACTCGGGTAAGCAGCGTTGCAGAATGCTGACTTCGGTACGCGTGGGATAGTACTCCGGCAGTTCGCAGATGGCATCGAACAACTCGCTGCCACGTTGATCATAAAAATACTTGCTCGGCAACCGCGGGGGCGACTCGGAAAGGGAAGCCAGCACCTCGGCGCGGATCGACTGTTGAGCGGGAGCCAAGTTAACTAGCGGAAGCAAATTCGAAATAGCCATCGGGCCAGGGACCGTGGGGTGAAAGGTACGAAATTGAGAGCGGCTGAGGCAGCCACAGCGACTCGCGTGTGATCGCGCGCATGCGAAAAAAATCGATACCGCTGAAGATTCGCGGGGAAAGAGTGGTCAGCGAGCCAACCGCAGACCACTGAACTGCCACCGGGCGTCGGGTGGAAAAAAATTCCGGTAAGTGGGCCGAATATGGGACTGAGGAGTCGCCAAACTACCGCCGCGAAGCACGAATTGGTTGCACATGAACTTGCCGTTGTACTCTCCAATGGCCCCCGGGGGAGGACGATACCCTGGATAACCAACGTACTGGCTGGCGGTCCATTCCCAGACACCACCAAATAATTGCTGGGGGCCGGCGGTGGTGGTTGGCGAAGCACTTAGCACCGTCGCACCGTCTGCCGCATCATCATCGGCACCGGCAGTCTGTTCGGCAAATTGGCCCCCCGCGCCGGGGTCATCCCAAGCGGATGCGGCGACCACCTCCCATTCCGCTTCGGTCGGCAAGCGAGCTCCGGCCCACCGCGCAAAGGCGTCGGCTTCGAAATAGCTGAGGTGGCAAACCGATTCGTTCAGATTCAGCGGCTGGATTCCATACAAACTGTATTGACACCACTGATCATCTCGCCGCATCCAGTACAAAGGTGCTGTCCAATTCTCCGAGTTGACCGCCGCCCAACCGGCACTGAGCCAATGCTCGCTTTGGCGATACCCTCCCGCTTCGATGAATTCCAGAAATTCACCATTGGTTACCGGACGGAGAGCCAATTCAAAAGGTTGCAACAAGACGGCGTGCCGGGGTGTTTCATTATCGTAGGAGAAACCGGAACCTTCATGACCAATCTCCACGATCCCGCCGGGGTGCGAGAGGAAATCTGCTGGCAGGCTGTGACATGTTAGGTGAGTGGCTGCCGATTCCCCATCGGTGAACACGACCGGAGCCAACGGATTGCAACTGAACATGTGCTTCACGTCTGTCAGCATCAACTCCTGATGCTGTTGTTCGTGCTGAATACCAATCTGAAATGTTTCAGCCAGCGGCTGCCAATCTTTTTCGCTGACCCGCTGCAGCCAAGCTTCGATCGCCGCTTCGACATGATGACGATAGTCCCAAACTTCCCGCATGGTGGGTCGGCTTAGTAAACCTCTTTGGTCGCGGGGGAATTGGTCGCCAACCGAGTTATAATAGGAATTGAATAGCAGGGCGAACTGCTCATTGGGCGGCCGATAGCTGGGAACCGCCGAACGCAACACGAAAGTTTCGAAGAACCAAGTCGTATGGGCCAAGTGCCAGCGAATGGGGCTGGCATCCGGCATTGACTGGATCACGCAATCTTCCGGTTCCAGCGAACGAGTGATCTGTTTGCTAAACTGACGGACGCGAAGAAAACTGTCCAGCGCTTCTGCGGGGGTGGGAAAGCGGGGAACCGAGAACTCAGCTGCCGAGAAAACGGGCTCTTCGGTGGCGATCGATGTTGACCGTGCGCTATCGAATGAGGCGGCAAGTCGTGACAAAGCTCCACTCCAACTCAAGAAACGCTCGCAAAACCAGTTACCGCACCCTAGGCGCGTGGCAACAAAGGGTCAACCACATCAACTGTCGATAACTTTATCGCGGGGAGACGAGTTTGTTTGGGGTAAAGACTTTTCATGAAGTAAAATTAGTCGAGGACGGTCAATTAGCGGCATGGTAAAATCCCGGCAACGTTCACCCATCGGGGCAGACAAATTCATGGATCTCTGGCGAGCGGATTGCAGTTTCTGTGCCACGGCGTTGGCGGGCTGGAGGATTGCGGGCTTGTGGATTGCGGCGATAGGAATCGTATTGATGGCTGTGGCGATGCCCGCGGAGGCTCAGGAACGACGGGCTCGCCCACCACGCCCCAATCCGGAACGGTATGAAGGAGTTTTTTACAAAGATGTCGTCGCCGCGTTGCAAGGAGCCCGTCCCCGCGTGGGCGAATTGGCCGGTTTACAACCCGCCAATAAGTCTACCGCCGGGGGGGCAACCACGGAGAGCAACCCGGGGTCTGAATCGGGTAGTGGCAAAAAATGGACCAATTTGACCGCTGCGGTACACTTGGAAGACGAGATCAAGCGTTTGAAAATGCGTTACGATTCGGTCGTGACCACGCCGGGCCGTTTTAACGGCGGCGATTTTCAACAAGCGCGCGAGGAACTGGCGATGCTGGCAACTTTTTTTGCCGTCATCACCGAGTTCGATGAGGACATTCGGTTTCGCGAGGATGCGGCAATCGCTCGCGACCTCATGTCTCGGGCAATCGTGGGCGTTTCGAGCGGGGCAGGGGATGCCTTTAATATTGCCAAACAGCGGCAAGCCGATTTGCAAGATATCGTTAGCGGCAGTGGGCTGAACCGGTCGGCTCCTACCGATCCCAATGACTGGTCCATCATCACCACCCGCTCGGCGATCATGAACTATCTCGAAGAGGTGCTCGGCGAACCGTTGCAGAGCGGCACCAACAACGCGGATGACTTTGGGCCCGCCAGCGATGATTTAGCGCGTGCGGCGGCGATGGTGGCAGTGTTAGGCCAAGTCCTCACCGAACCCGGAATGGATGAAGCCGATGACGAGGACTACAACGCTTTTTCGCGGCAGATGACTCAAGCCGCTCTTGATCTACAGCAAGCGATCGAACAGCAGGATGCCGCTGCGGCAAGACTTGCCGTCGGTGCCATCAGCCAGTCCTGCGAAGCTTGTCACAACGACTATCGCTAAGGTTTACGGAGGAGATTAAGGCTAATGGGAGTTCGTTTTGCTTGTCACGGTTGTGGCAAAGGCCTGAATATTAAGACCGACTTGGCCGGAAAACGGGGGAAATGCCCTCATTGTGGCCTGCGCTTCCGGATTCCGCACGAAGACCAAGCACTCTCCATCCCGCTTGACGATCAACTCCAGGCCGCACCCGATGCGCCCGCACAACATTCGTCTCAACAACACTTGTCCGAACAACCATTATCGGAGCCAGCCGCAAACGAGCCAGCCGCAAACGAGCCAGCCGCAAACGAGCCAGCCGCGGATGAATCTGCCGAGTTCAATCCTTTGGAAGAGGCCGACGTGGTTTGGTACGTGCGGCCACCGACGGGCGGCCGTTACGGGCCGGCGACGGGCCCCACTGTGATCGGCTGGATTGACGAGGGGCGAGTGACCTCCGACACTTTGCTGTGGCGGGATGGCTGGCCGCAGTGGCGTGAGTGCAAAGAAGTCATCCCCGGCTTGCTTGCCGCCAGCCCGGCTGCGCCAGCCCCAACGGCTGTAAAAACCGCGCCGGCTACGCATCCATTTGGTCAGCCTGGACAGCTGGAAAGCGGGGTGGGCGGCGAGGCGGGCGGACAGTATGCCCCCTCGCAGCCAGGAGTTGCCGCGGGTGGTCAGGTGGGGACAATGAAAACTAGCGGAGCTTCTCGCCGTAAAAAAGCTCGCCAATTTGCCGCGACGGGAGGCTATGATGCGGATTCCCATATGCTGGCAAAAAAACGTCAAAAAGCCAAACAACGGATGTTGGCGATCAGCGTGCTGATTATTCTCAGCCTGGTGTTGGTGTTGGCGTTAATTGCGGCCCTGCTATGGGAACGCGAACCGCCCCCCGAAGAGACAATCGGTCGGCGCTCGCTTGGCGTAACGAGCCCGCTAGCATAGCTTTTAGCTAACGTTCAATTGCCTAGTTGGTAATTGCCACGAATCGTGTGTTGTTGTTTTGCTTCAAATTTTGAACTTCGAAAGGTACCCCTCCGATGTCGAGAAATCTATTTGCTTGCCTGCTGGCATGTTCGCTGCTGACCGTCACGGTCAATGCGCAAGCCCCCACTGCGGAAGGCGATGCAAAGCCACAGACGATCAAAATCTTTGACAAACTGACCCTCACCATTCCGGCGGATTGGCAAACCAGCAAAGCCCGCTCGCGGATCATCGAGCATGAATTTGCCACCACCACCGAGGAGGGCGACAAGTCAGCTCCGGCACGCATCACCATGATGGCTGCCGGCGGCGATATCGATGCCAACATTGAACGCTGGAAAGGCCAATTCACCGGAGGAGAGGAAGCCAAAGTCGAGAAAATGACCGTCGCCGGCGAAACGGTCCACCTGGTCGAACTCAACGGCTCTTTCAAGGAAACGATGGGTGGCGGACCATTTTCTGGCGGCAAAACGGTAACCCGCGAAAACCATGGCATGCTGGGGGCAATCATTGAGCTACAAGACAATCGCAAATACTTCATCAAGGTCACTGGCCCGGCGGAAACGATTGCCGCCCAGCGAGAATCTTTCAAGACGATGTTAAAGAAAATGGAGTAGTCTGTCCCCCTTGGCAACTTAGTTAATCGGCTCATCCGCGTTTCGCATCTTTGATCTCAGCATGAATATCCAGAGCTTCCTTGAACACCATGGCATCCGTCGCAACCCGTTTGCCGAAGAGGATGCGCAAACCGATCCGGTGTTTAAGGAGTTCTGCATTCGCAGCGCCTATCACCCGGTTTGGGACAAAGTTTACGGCGACCCAACCGAGCCGGCGACGGCCATCGTCTTTGGCCCCAAGGGGTCGGGGAAAACGGCCATGCGGCTGCAGATTGACCAGCATTTGTCGCGGTTCAATCAAGAGCACCCGACAAAGCGGGTATTCGTGATTCGCTATGACGACTTTAATCCGTTCCTCGACCATTTTCGCGAGCGGCTCAGTCGGCGGGCGGTGCGTAAACCGGAACGTGTCTTCGAAGCGTGGCGTTTATGGGATCATATGGACGCCATATTGTGCTTAGCGGTCACCGAGCTGATTGATGAAATCATCGGCCGCCACGGTGGGCAAGCGACCGGCGGTGGCGAACCGAAACAGCGTGAGCGGGGCGCGGCGGGACTGATCAGCCAGGAAATGGTCGATCAACTCGATCGCACCGATGCCCGCGATCTACTGCTGCTGGCTTGCTGTTACGACCAATCGACCGCCTCCACCTTTACTGGACGTTGGAACGCCTTGCGGCGACGGCTGGGCTACAAGAATTGGTGGGTCAGCTGGGACGCTTGGCTGGCAGTCGGCTGGATTGTGCTGGCCCTGATCGCCGTTGGCTGGCTGTACTCGGCAGAGCACATCACGATGCAGACTACTTTCTGGCTGGCCCCGCTGGCGGCGATCGTGGGCTGCCTGCCCTACATTTGGCGTTGGACTCGCTGTCACTGGTTGGCAATGGGGGTCCGGCGGCACATGCGGGTGGGCAAGCGGGAGTTAAGCTCGCTGCGAAAAGTCTTGCTGAAATTCCCCGCCAAGGAGTTAGCCAGCCAACCGCTGCCCCGCTTCGATCGCACCGACGACCGCTACGCGCTGCTCAACAAGCTGCAGTTGCTGCTCAACGAATTCAACTTTACCGGCACCATCGTGTTGGTCGATCGCATCGACGAACCACATCTAACCGGTGGGAAACCCGATTTGATGCGACGCTTTGTGTGGCCGCTGTTGGACAACAAACTGCTCAAGCACACCGGGCTGGGCTTCAAACTGATGCTCCCGCAGGAGCTGTATCGGGACCTGGAGCGAGAGAGCCGCGAATTCCACGAACGGGCTCGGCTCGACAAACAAAACGTGATTCCTTCCTTCGCTTGGACCGGCGAGGCGCTCTACGACTTGACCCGCAATCGCATGTCGGCTTGCGCCCTGGATGCGAATACGCCCGAGCCCAAGGATTTATTCGACGAGAAATTGACTTATCAACGCCTGTTGATGGTCTTTCAAAGTTTGCGGGTTCCACGCCACTTATTTCGCTTTCTCTACCGAGTGCTGGTGGAACACTGCAACAAATACACCGACGCGGCTCCGCAGTACAAAATCGATGTCGAGACCTTCGAATCGGTGTTGGCCGTCTATAATCGGGAACTGGAGGGTTAAGCCGCGGGCGAAAACGCTTTACTCGAAGTCCATTAACCGATAAAAGCGGGCGACTGGTGGCCGAATCGCCATTGTCGCCAACGGTGTTTTTGGTAGATTACTGCGTTGAGTCACTTCGGATCGATTCTTTAACTCCGTTCATTTACGCTGCAGCCAGGGAGCATTGCCTCGGTGGGTACGAAAAAATCAGGAAAAGGTCGACGCAAAGTAGGTCGGAAGAAACGTCGGATGCGAGCTCGTATTCGCCACCGTAAAAAATAATTGACGGCGGCTGAAGAGGCGTTTGAGTCGTTATGCGTTTTCGTCGCCGCCCAGCCCCAACTGCTGGAGCCAGCGTCGCTTGGGGGGGCCTTCCGGCTCGGTCCCAGCCGCCGCTTGACGCGCTTCGAGTCCTCGTTTGAGGTCCTCCACTTCTGCTTCCCGTTGATCAAGCTCCCTGCGACCACGGGCCAACTTGGCTCGTTCGAGGGACAATTCGACTTCCGCTTGGCGAAGCTTTTCTTCCCATTCCTGCTTGATTGCTTGTAGTTTAGCGCGTTCTTCACAGATCAGCTCGTCCGCATCGATCATGCCGGCAAGACTTGCTGCTCCCATGGCCAACCCCTCGCCGACTTCCTGACCACCCGCGAAGGTTTCGGCTTGATGATCCAGTAGTTGGCGGAGTTCGGCAATTTCTTCATCGCGCCGCTGGATTTCGCGATCGGCTCGTTCGACTTCATCGCGGAGCGAACGTTGTTCCTCCGGTGAGTAGTTCCCTTCGCCGCTCTCTTCTTCGCGGCTGAGCTGGGCCAGAATGGCCGCTTTCCGCTCCTCCCAGGACATCGACTCCATCGGTTCGGGCAATGTGTTGCCAACAGCGGCCCGCTCGACACGCAAATCAGCCAACTGAGTAGCCAGCTCGGAATTCTCACTCCGCAAATTTTGACAGCGCGAACGGTACTCGTCCAATTGCGCACTCAACTGGTCTAGTTCCTGCTGGAACTCCTCCGCGACCGCAGCCTGACCGGTGGTCGCATCTTGATTGCTTTCGGCAAGTTCGAGGCGTTCTTCAGCGCGAGCCAATCGTTCGACCGACTGACCCAACTCTTCTTCGGCTCGGATTAGCTGTGTTTCCAAGCGGGTAATTTGCTCGACGGTTTCGGCCAGCTTCGTCTCTGAATCGGTCAACTTAGCCTCGGTTTCCGCTAGCTTTTCATCCGCCGGACCCGCCGTGTCCTGGCGTTGATTCAACTCGCGACGCAATTCGCGAGTTTGATGCTTGAAGGCCTCCGCTTGTTCGAATTGCTCTTCACACTCGGCCGATAGCTTCTCCAACTCATCATTGTGACGCGTCTCCTGCTCCCGCATGCGATCGCGAGTCGTCTCCAGCATGGCGGTGGCCTCGGCCAACTGGGACCGCAATTCATCCAGCTCGCGACTGGCCAATTGCTCGAAATCTCCGGCCGAGCTGAGTTCTTCCCGCAACTGCTGTTTTCGCTCACGGTGCCGCACGACCTGTTCGGCCAAACGACGACGCCGCACTTCCAAGTTGTCACGTTCCTGGTCCAACTCTTCGCGTTCTTGCTCGAACTCTTCCCGCTCCTTGCTTGTTTCCTCCCGTTCCTTGCTTATTTCCTCCCGTTCCTTGCTTATTTCCTCCCGTTCCTTGCTTATTTCTTCCCGTTCCTTGCTCAATTCCTTCCGTTCGCTGCTCAGCTCTTCACGCTTGCTGCTCAGGCTTTCGCATTCCTTGCCAAATTCTTCGCATTCCTTGCCAAACTCTTCGCGCTCTTTGCTTAACTCCTCGCGTTCCTTGCTAATTTCATCGGTGGTGCGCACCAATTGCTGGCGTGCTTCATCGCATTCTTCCCGCGACTTGGTTAGCTCATCGCGCTCTTGCTTGAGTTCTTCGCGCTGCAGAGCGAGTTCGTCGAGTTGCTCGGTAAGTGTTCTCTGTTCGCCTTCCCAAGCATCGCGTTGTCGTTTGAACTCGGCCATCTCCTCTTGCCAAGCTTGCCGTTCACGCTCGAGCTCCGCCTGGACTTCGGCCAATTGCTGACGTTCCAGCTCCAATTCGCTGCTGACGTCGTCCCACTGGTCTTTGCTCAGCTGCAAGGCGTCTCGCAGATTTGCCAGCCGCTTGAGTTCATCAGAGACCAGATCGAGGGGAGCCGCGAATGGACAGGGAGCCTCTGACAATGCTTGTGACATTGCCTGTGGCTCAAGATTCGCATCTTCCAGTCGTTTGGTTCTCGATTTAGGCATCGTTGCCAGTCGGGTTCAGAAAGAGATAATTTCGATCGAGAGTAGTAAAGCCGAACCACTCGCATTGGCCAGTAAATGCATTACTCTCACTTAAACATCTACGTCATGAACCGATCGTGAGCAAATCAACAATTTGCTAAGCTAGAAAACGGTGCGAAAACCATGAACCACTTTGACGACAGTCGCGGCTGTTCTTGACTTTCGGACTTTCGGATAGGCCCGACGGCGTTCACTGGAAAAATTGCAGCAATCAGTAGGCAGAATCGTTTTGGCGAAGAAAAAAATAGCCGCTGGAGAGTCCCGCGAGTCGATAGGCAAACAGCAGGCAAGCACGCAGTCGGATGTTGACGACGACAATGGCGCCAGCTTTGAAGAGGCGTTGGCGGAAGTCGAGCAGATCGTGCGAGAATTGGAGGGAGGCCAGCTAGCCCTTGGAGAGTCGCTCAAGTCGTATGAGCGAGGGGTGTCCCAACTGCGAAAATGTCATGACCAGTTGAGGCAGGCCGAGCGGCGGGTGGAAATTCTTTCTGGCTTTGATGCTCAGGGCAATCCGATAACAGAGACTTTTGATTCAGGGGACGCGAGTTCCGGCGGAGCGGGGGACGTGGACGATTCCCCCGGACTCTTCTAGACTTTCGCGAAGGTGCGTTTTTTTCGCATCTTCGACTTATTCTATTCCCATCAATTCGACTTCCAGACCCGCAGCGTCGCTTGACAACTCTTGACGAAATCCTTGGAGACTTTCTCCCATTGATCGAGCCGGCATTAGCCGCTGCGAGTGAACCGCGAGCTGGCTGCCCGCAGCGTTTGGGGGAGGCGATTCGCTACAGCCTGCTTGCCCCGGGCAAGCGTTTGCGGCCGTCGCTGGTGTTGGCGGGAGCGGAAGCTTGTGGTGGATCGGCAGCCGCCGCTTTGCCGGCCGCGGTGGCGGTGGAGATGATCCACGCCTATTCGTTAATTCACGATGATTTACCCGCGATGGACGACGACGATTTGCGTCGTGGGCGGCCGACATGCCATCGGCAATTTGACGAAGCAACGGCGATTTTAGCTGGTGACGCCTTACTGGCTCGAGCGTTTGAAGTCTTGGCCACGCAGTTACCTGCGGCTCAAGTCGCCGAGGCGGTGCGAATTTTATCCCACGCGGCTGGCCCCACAGCCCTGGTGGGTGGGCAAGCCGATGACTTAACAGATCATGGGCTAATTCCGGAAGAAAAGACTGGAAACGGCACCCCGCAGCGGGTTGAGTATTTAGAATCAATCCACAGGCGGAAGACTGGCAAACTTTTCTCAGCATCATTAGAGCTGGGAGGATTAACCGCTGGCGGGTCTGCCGAGCAGCAGCTTTGGTTGCGAAATTATGCGGAAGCTTTCGGTTTGGCATTTCAAATTGTCGACGATCTGCTGGACTTTCTGGGCTCTTCGGATCAGGTAGGCAAACAGACGGGAAAAGACATCCAGCGGGGAAAGTTAACTTTCCCTGGGCTGATCGGCGTGGCAGCAAGCCGTCGACGGGCAGCCGACTTAACGGCCACGGCCTGCGAGTCGGCTCAGTTATTCGGACCTGTGGGTAACCGGTTAACCCTCTTGGTACAATTTGTGCTTCAACGGAGTTGTTAGGCATCATGCACGAGCTCTTATCTAAGATTGACTCAGCCGAGGACTTGAACGGGTTTTCGGTCTCGGAGTTAAACGCCCTGGCCGCCGAGATCAGAGATGTACTCTGCAATCTTTTGGCGACGCGCACCGCCCACTTTGCTTCAAATCTGGGCGTTGTCGAGCTTTGCTTGGCACTGCACAGCACCTTCGATTTTCGCCGCGACCGCCTGATTTGGGACACCGGCCATCAAATTTATCCGCACAAGTTAGTCACTGGTCGCTACGATCGTTTTCACACGATACGCACCGCCGGGGGACTGATGGGCTACCCCAATCCGGCGGAGAGCGAGTACGACCTGTTCATGACTGGCCACGCGGGCAGCAGCGTCAGCACGGCTTTGGGTCTGAAAAGTGGCGATTGCTTGACGGGGCAGGGGGACCGCAAGAGCGTGGCGGTGATTGGCGATGGCGCCTTCCCCAGCGGAATTGTCTTTGAGGCCATGAACAATGCGGGCGAGTTGGCCAAAGATTTTCTGATCGTGCTGAACGACAACGAAATGTCGATCTGCCCCCGAGTTGGCGCCGTGGCCAGCTATCTGGATCGACTTCGCGGCAATCCGTTTTACACCGGTTTGAAGAGCGAAGTGGTAAAGATGCTGAACCACATCCCGGTCTTCGGGGATCCGGCCGAGCGGATGTTGGCGCAAATGAAAGAAGGCATGAAAGCCGGCTTGATGGGCGGCATGTTGTTCGAGGAATTGGGCATTCGTTACGTGGGGCCCATCGATGGCCATGACATTGCCCTGCTGCGGAAATATCTGCAGATGGTCAAGGAAATGGAGGGGCCCGTGTTGTTGCACGTGGTCACTCAAAAAGGCAAAGGTTACAAACCGGCTGCGGAGGACCCTGTCTATTTCCACACCCCGCCGGCATTCGTCGATGAGAATGGTCGCCCAATTCCGAAAGCGGGTGGTGGCCAACCGGCGTATACCAATTTTGCTCGCGACGCGATTGCCGCTGCGATGCACCGTGACGAACGGGTGACCGTGATCACGGCGGCGATGTGCCAAGGGAACAAGTTAGAACCGGTTCGCGAGGCTTTCCCTGACCGTTTCTTTGACGTGGGAATTTGCGAATCGCACGCGGTCGCTTTTGCCGCCGGACAGTGCAAAGCCGGCTTGCGACCAATCGTCGACATCTACAGCACCTTTCTGCAACGCAGTTACGATCAAGTCTTCCAGGAGGTCTCGCTGCAAGATTTGCCGGTGGTCTTCATGATGGACCGCGCGGGGCTGACGCCGCCCGATGGCCCCACGCATCATGGTGCCTATGACATTGGCTACATGCGTGTCTTCCCCAACTTGGTACTGATGGCTCCGGGTTACGCCGATGAGGTCGACGCGATGTTGCAGTTCGCTTTGACACTCGAACATCCCAGCGGCATTCGTTACCCCAAGGACTCGGCCGCGACGTTGCCCGAACACCGTACCCAGCCGGTGCGACTGGGCGAGAGCGAAACAATCCGCTGGGGCACCGATGGTGCGATCATTGCTTGCGGGGCCACGCTGGCTGCGGCGGAAGAAGCAGCCCGCTTGGTGGCACCAGAACTCGACATCGCCGTGATCAATGCTCGCTTTATCAAACCGCTCGACCGCGGCATGCTGCAGCAAGTCTTCGACGAATGTGGCTTTGTCATCACGGCTGAGGAAGGTGCCTTAATGGGTGGCTTTGGTTCGGCCGTTCTCGAGGCGGCTTGCGACCTTGGTCTCGACACGCGAAAGCTGAAGCGAGTCGGCATTCCCGACTTGTACGTGGAACATGGCGATCGGGCTGACTTATTGGCTTCACTCGGTCTCGATGCGGCCGGCTTGGCTGCCACTTGCCGCGCGATGTGTGATGCGCCGGGTGTCACCGTTTAAAGTTCCCAGCGCTGTTCCCACAGCCTGCCGACTTGTTCATACTCATACGGCGACTTGCAACCCCAGATTACGCAGCTCCCACATTACGCAGCCCCCACGCTGAGGATCAGCCCCTTGTCCGGTTACCAGCAGCATCCTTGGCCCTGTAACCAACGAGAACGTCCCAGCGTCGTCCTCATCGCGGCCGCCAAACGTGCCCTGGTCACTCAAGAACTCAAACGCTTGGAACCGGTGATTGCGGCGGTGGCCGATATCGCCGCCGTCGATCTGAACTTCGAGTACGACTTTACCGGCACCGACCATGACTTGGTGATTGTGCTGGGCGGTGACGGTTCGATCTTGCAGGCCGCGCGGCAGATGGAAGAGCACCAGTTGCCGGTGCTGGGTGTCAATTGCGGGCAACTGGGCTTCCTCGCCGCCCTCTCTCCCGATGCCTTTCTCGAAGCTTGGCCCAGCGTTTGTCGTGGTGGTTTTGCGGTCGTCGAGCATTTAATGCTGCGCACGCTTTTGTTTCGAGATGGCGAGGAAATCGACCATCAACTCAGCCTTAATGAAACGGCGATCTTGGGTGGTCCTCCGTACAATATTCTCAATATCGACATGTATGTCGACAACCTGCTAGCCACCACCTATCGTTGTGACGGTTTGATCATCAGCACACCCGTCGGCTCGACCGCCCACAACTTGTCTGCCGGCGGTCCGATTTTGCGAAAAGATTTGCAAGCGATCGTGGTATCGCCAATCAGCCCGCACACGTTGACCTATCGATCGGTAATCGACTCGGCCGACCGGGTCTTCGATTTGACCGTTACCAACCCCAACGAATCGACCAGCGTGGTCATTGACGGCCGGGTGATGGGCAAAGTGCTTCCCGGTGACCGCATCCGCATTCGCCGCTCATCGGAAGCCTTCAAAATGGTGGCCGTTCCTGGCCAAAACGACTATCGCACGCTTCGCGATAAGCTCAACTGGGGCGGACACACGCTGCCTAACATGTAGGCAAAAGCGGCAACACACACCTGCTATTTCGGCAAGCAGAAACCACCCGCCACGGGGCCATTGCAGCCTGGGTGGCTTAATACGACACTGCGGGGGTGTGTTACCCTACTTCTGAGTTTCTTTTTGAGGCAAGTTTCCATGGACGAGTTGATCAAGCAAATCACCAGTCAACTAGGCATCGACGAATCAATCGCGACGACGGCAACGCAAAAAGCGATGGCGATGATCAAGGACCAAGCGGGCGACGACTTATTTGGCAAAATTTCCGCAGCCATCCCGGGTGCTGAGGATGTGGCTTCGGCTGGTGCAGCAGATGGGGGTGCTTCCGCTGGCGGCGGGATGTTGGGCAAGCTAGCCGGGATGGCCTCCAGCGCCATGGGCGGGTCGGCTGGCGGCGGCTTGGAATTGGCGTCGATGTTGAGCGGCGCGGGGGTCGACAAGGACAAAATGGGCGGCTTCGTGACCATGATCATCGACTTTTTGAAAGCCCGAGCTGGCGACGAAGTGATGGATCAAGTGCTGGCCAAGTTCCCCATGCTAAAGACGCTGCTGGGCTAAAAGACGCTGCTGGGCTAAAAGACGCTGCTGGGCTAAAAGTTGGACTATCAAAAGGTTGGGCTTGACAGGCACTTCCATGCTTCAGGTTTTGTCCGGCGAGGGTTTGTTGTCTGCTTGGCTTGCCCCCGCCAGACGCCGCTTGGGAGTTTTCGATTTCGCCTCGGACCCCAACGAGCTTGCTCGTTCGGTGAATCAGTTTTACAGCTAGCTCTTAACACGTCGCGCGGTCTTCGCCCGCCCGCCAAAGGCGGGCGGGCGGATGAAAATCGGCTCTGGAGGGAGAGGTTCGATGCTAGCCCAAAAACTGCTTCACCGCACGGGGAAGCCTGCGGGGGTCGGATTTGCGATGAACAAGTCCCAGTGCGCTCATGACGTCGACGTTAACGCAGGTGGTAACTGACCCGCGGCTGTTGCGGATCACGAAGATCCATTACGAAACGTCCGCTAGCGACGCTCCGAGCTTTGATACTACTGTTAACACTGGTAGAGAACAACGTGCGTCCATCCGCGGAAAATAGGATGTCGGTGAGTTGCCCCACGTGGCCCACCAAACTCGCTTGTGCTGTGCAATCAGGTAAACGCCAGAACTTAACTTCGCGGCCTTTGTCAGCCGTCGCCAACACGTTTCCATCCGATGACAGGGCCATCAAATGTTGTGAGCTGTGATGCGAGTTTTCCAGCACATCATCGCTCGCGGTTTGCAAATCAAACAACACGATTTCATGTCGGGTGCCATGTAGGCGACCGTAACAATCAAGAGTTGATCGACCGTTGCCGATTTATCCAGATCACAAATCTTGGCGGTGCCAAAATCTGTCAGCCGCGGACGGCTACGTCATCAGAAAGCTCAGCCAAATTCTGTCGACAGAACAAATAACTTCGCAACGCGGTAACCGCATGCATTCAGCTGAACAAGCCAGGTCGCCTGTCACTCCTTCTCTAGAGTTCCCTGAAACCCAGGCAGATAAACCAACACGGCGTCTTCCGCCAGGGTGAGGATTTCCTGCTTGAGCCGCCGAACTACCTTGGATTTTGCTTGATAGACCCAGCCAATCCGGTTGCCCAATCGCCGCCGAGGCGGCCACGTGAGTATGTTTTGCTCGCTGCTTTAGGCTCGCTGCTTTAGAATGACACGTTAGGTAATCGTGCCCAGCCAACTGCGGAATTGTCCGCGCTGCGGATCGTCGCGAAAACGCTCAATTCCCTTGCTGACATGGATCATGACTTCTTGATCAACATCGCGGGCATCCGTCTCCAGCAATGTTACCTGCGTTGTCGGCCAGCGATTATTTTGGTTTCTTTCGTTCAAAAGTCTGCCATGGAATTGTGATCTTGCTGCTCCCCTATCGGTACGCTTAAAAAGCCCCCAGAGGTTATTGACCCACCAAACCAGATACCTTGGGGAAAATGTCAAGTAATTTAATGAATTCACGTGAGTCTATGCGATGCGACTCGCCCAGTGGGGAGCAAACACTTCTGGTATCCGATGTGCTTCCGCGTGGAAATGCGGTTGACTCAAACGCTCTATTTTGCGAGTTGGAGTGAAACAGGTGGGAACTATCTGAGAACCGCAAAGAGGTCCTCGGCTGCCGCCGGCGGTTTCTGTGTTGCTGATAGCTCTTTAAATTCGCGGCGTGGTATCAATTAAACACTTGGAGGTGTGAGGTGGATCACGGATTGCACTGGTTTCCAAGCCGGCTGATATTCGGACTCAGCGTCCTGCTGGCAAGTTCGTGCTTAGGGCCAAGTCCGTTAGTTGCCGGTCCGCTGCCAGATGACTCCTCCAGCGGAAATTCGATATGGACCCCTTGGAGCAATTGGCAAATGCCCGACCTGCGTCTACCAGCTTGGCGGACGCCCCAAGTGTCCATGCCGACACTGCCCGCCCCGCGAGAACCGGCCTTCGTGCGAGCAACCAGGCAGGGTCTCGGTCAAGCTTGGACCAGCACCAAACGGACCACTCACTCCGCTTGGAAGAAAACCCAGGATCTCTTTACCCCCGGTGGCGCGAGCTCCGAGCGTGAAAAACGACGTGACAGCGGCAACGCACAACGCGACACCGGTTTTTGGGCCAGCCTGTTTGCCCCATCAAAACCGCAGAAACCACCGACGGTCAATGATTTCCTGCGACAGCCCGCCCCGTTTTGAGCAACTTTCCGGGCGGCTTTTTGGGTCCCACCCAGCGGCCACGGTGTAGGATTGAAAGAGATCTTTCATCCACACCAATACCAATGGGGATTTTGAACCATGGGGCTGCCTCCTTGGACACGCACCTTCACTCGCGATCTGATGTCGGGTTCGTTGGACGAAGTCGCCAATCGCATCCGCACTGCCGTCACCACCAGCGAACTTCCCGCCACTGCCTTGCGTGGCCTCGATCGCGTGATGCGGGAGACTCGCAAGGGAGCCGAGCAGGTGCGACGGTGGGCGCGGCGGCACGCTTCGTTGTCCCATTCCGCCGTCAACGGCAGCGGGATCTATTTCCACGGTGATCTCGCCAGCTGCCCACTCGCAGCCGAACAGCTGCAGACGTTGATCCCGGAGGCGGAGCTGTTTGCCGGTAACTTGCCCGCCCAGCGCGAGCGAATTGTGCGGCAACTCGACAGCCTGGTGAACCGACGTTGGGGAGGCCACGCCTTGGTCGCCAATTCAACCGCGGCGGCGATCGTGGCCGCTGCGGCCAGCGTGCGTGAGAGCTCCCTTTACCTGCCCCGCTGTTGCGTGTTCCGGCCCGACGGCCAGCGACCACTCCCAGAGCTGCTCAAGGCTGGCGGTGGCCGGCTAGTGGAAGTCGGCACGGCCGAGGGTTGCGAACTGGCCGATTGGGCCCAGCTCAACGATGATACTTGTGCCTCCGCGGCTCTGTTTGAAGTTCACTGGCCGACCGCGGCCCAGCGACCAAGCCCGGCCTGGTCGTGTGGTGAGCAAAGCCCAGCCGCCAACTGCCGCCGGATCAGCCTGCTGCCATATGGATGCTGGGAACCACTCGACGAGGCACTGGCGGAGGCTTGCACCCCGCTGAACGCCGAACTGCTCGAACGGAACTGGCTGACGATCGTACCCGGCAACCGTCTGCTGGGTGGTCCCCGCTCGGCCCTGATCCTCGGCTCGCGAGCCGCCTTGGCGACTGTCGAAGCTGCCGAGATCTGGCCCGTCCTGGCCGCCGATCTAGGGACAGTCGCGGCTCTCGTCGAAACGCTGCAACAACCCAACACCAATGAATTATCGCTCGCTCGCTTGCTGCGGCCGGCCACCGAAAACCTGCAAAACCGCGGCGAACGCTTGGCCACCCAGCTGGCCGGCTCACCTGCCATCGCCGAGGTTCAAATTACCTCCGGCCCAGCCCGGCTGGCAACCGATCTGAACACCGAAATCCCCTCTCGCCAATTGCGAATCCGTCACGCCAGTTTAACGGCGGAAAGCTGGGCAGAGCGTCTGCGAGCCGACAATCCAGCGCTGCTGACCAGCATCGCCGAGGACCAACTGGCGCTCGACCTACGTTGGATTCCCACTCACTTAGACGAGCATCTAGCCGCGCTGCTGTGCGGCCAAACCGCGGCGGCGCACCACGCAGATAGCCCCCACTCCGACGGGACCGGCGGCGAGTGAGCTAACCGGCCCAGCGATGCAGCCGGAAATTGTTTCTGACCGGTGTTGTTGTCAGTTTGAGGTGACTGTTCCATAATCCGGGGCCAGGTTCACGCTTTCCTTCTCATGCTGACCCGCGCCCTATCCATGTCGCACGAAAAAATCCGGACCACCGGTGTCACCTTTGATGACGTTCTGATCTTGCCGCGATTCAGCGAGGTGATGCCTTCGGAAGTGGATATCAGCACCCAGCTGACCCACAACATCCGACTCAAACTGCCACTGCTCAGCTCGCCAATGGACACCGTCACCGAATCGGCCATGGCGATTGCCCTGGCTAAGGAGGGGGGCATTGGCATCATTCACAAAAATATTTCGGTCCAGCGGCAAACCGAAGAAGTGCTGAAAGTCAAACGCAGCGCCAACGGAATCATCATCGACCCGGTCACCCTCCCTCCGGAGGAACGAGTCAGCCGGGCGGCCGAGCTGATGGACCAGCACAACGTCTCGGGGATCCCAATTGTCGATGGAAATCATGTGTTGGTCGGTATTCTCACCCGCCGCGACCTCCGCTTCCTAGAGGACCCAAATCGCCCAGTCTCCGAAGTCATGACCCATGAGAATTTAGTGACGGGAGTAGGGAATGTAACGCTTGAGGAAGCTGAGCGGATTTTAACGGCAAAAAGGGTGGAGAAACTTTTGCTGGTTGACGAAGAAAGAAAACTGACGGGACTTATTACGATTCGCGACATCGACATGATGAAGCGTTTCCCCAACGCTTGCAAAGATCAGCAGGGTCGCCTGCGAGTTGGTGCGGCGATTGGGGTCTTCGATTTTGAGCGTGCGGCCAGTTTGATTGATCAGGGGGTGGATATCCTGGTTGTCGATTCGGCTCACGGTCATTCAAAGAACGTGATCGAGACCGTCAAGGAAGTGAAGAAACAGTGGAATATTGATGTCGTCGCTGGCAACATCGCCACCGTCGAAGGAGCGAAGGATCTGATTGACGCCGGTGCGGACGCGATCAAAGTTGGCATTGGGCCGGGATCGATCTGTACCACGCGGGTGATCAGTGGCATTGGGGTTCCTCAGATTACGGCAATTTTCGACGCGGTGTCGGTTGCTGAGAAACGAGGCATCCCGGTGATCGCCGATGGTGGGGTGCGATTCAGCGGAGACATTACGAAAGCCATTGCTGCGGGAGCCAGTTCGGTGATGATCGGCAGTTTGTTTGCCGGCCTAACGGAGAGTCCTGGCGAAGTGATCCTCTACCAAGGGCGGACCTTTAAGTCCTACCGCGGGATGGGATCGATCGGAGCGATGGTGAAAGGGAGTAGTGAGCGGTACCGCCAAGGAAACGACGAGGGCAACAAATTGGTGCCTGAAGGCGTCGAGGGGCGAGTACCGTTTAAGGGTCCTCTCAGCGAGTTTGCTTACCAGCTGGTGGGCGGCTTACGAGCCGGGATGGGTTACGTGGGGGCACGTAATATTGAAGAATTGCGTACGGAAGCGCAATTCATTCGGGTCTCGCCAGCGACGGTCCGGGAGAACCACCCGCATGACATCGCAATCACTCAAGAAGCGCCGAACTACAGTCCGGACGTTTATAAAAGCGATTCGAATTAAAGCCCTGCAAGCTACTTTGGTCGCCACGATTGTGGCTCAACCGGGGGTCAGTTTGTTGCAGGCCAATGACGGCTCAGCCGGCTTGCAACCCGTGCAGCCCCTTCGCTCGGCTCCCCAGCCGCGCGAATCATCCCAGGCGACCGCCTCCAAGTCGGCTGCCGCTGGCTGGGATCTGCGTTGGCGAGCGAGCGGTCAAGTGACGGGTGAACAAAGCCCAAGAAGCACGGCCAATCAGCCCCCTGGGGCACCGCCCCAGCCGCCAGCTCAGCCACAGCCAACCGCTGCGACACTGCAATCCTCGTCCACCGCCGGGCAAACGTCGACGGCCGTGCTGAGAGCAAGAACGCCTAGCGATCACGGCGCGGTCCAGCCAGCGACTTACACACAAGATCGCTTGCCACCCCCACCTGGCGCTAAACCAAGCACGCAACCAAACAGTTTTCAGCGTCCCCAGCCAAGCCGGCAAACGCTCGGCGACGGCCTGCTGCCTCCCCGCACGCGAGCTCCTCAGAGCGATCCTTGGTCCGACCCGTTCGGCGACGCCAAGCTGACAACGCAAGATGGCGAATTGCAACTTCCACCCACAACGGGCGGCATCACGATTCCCGACCCAGCACAATCTGTTGCCGATCCTGATCCGGCGGCAACTCCCGAGCTGATTCCAACTCCGGGGCTGGAAACATCCCCGCAGCCACCGATCGATATTCCACCGACTGTGATCCCTCCCGCCGAGGAAGCGCCGTCACTCGGTTTGCCACCGAGCGATCAGACCGAACCGGCACCGCTGCTGATTCCTGAGCCGGCAAACCCATTCCCGGGTGAACCAGACGCCGCCGACGAACCGCGTTCGCCCAGTGATGTGCAGGATACCCCCGATCTTGAGAATGACTTCGACTCGGAAGATCAACTCGCCCCCAAAGCTCGACTGGAGTCGGCTCGCCCCGTCTCCCCGGAGCAGATCGATCGGATCGTTGGTTCGCAAGTCCTGCGTACTCAAGACACCTTTCAAACCTTGGATTGCGATGAGCTCCGCAAACGGGTTGCCGAGCGTACGATCCGACAAGTTAGCCTCGACATCTCGCCGCCGTTTCGTCCCAACGTGTTGGAAACCGACGCCCGTAAAGATGAAGCTGCCAAATTTCTGGAGAACCAAATCAGCCGAGTTTGGAGAGACTTTCGTGGTGTCCGTTTGGCCGAGGGCCGGTTCATTGATTTAGCCTATGAGCAATTAATCATCGAACAACCCGATGGCACGACCACCGGTTTGCCGCTCTCCGATTTGAGCGAGGGAGACCTAGCCTACATCACAAACGCCTGGGGTCTACCGACCGAGTGTCGACTACCCGACGTGGATTACAAACCCAGAAATTGGTTGCCGATTCAGATGAGCTGGAAAGCCTCGAACCTGTGTCACAAGCCGCTGTATTTCGAGGAAGTCAACCTGGAACGCTATGGACACACAGCCGGGCCGTTTGCCCAGCCGGTGGTCTCGACCGCCCATTTCTTTGTCAACATCGCCGTGTTGCCATATAAAATGGGTATCCACCCACCGAACGAATGCCAATACGCGCTCGGTTACTACCGTCCGGGCAACTGCGCTCCCTGGATTATCCCACCCGTGCCGCTCAGCCTTCGCGGGGCCTTGTTTCAGACCGCCGCGGTCGGAGCCGGGATTGGCTTGATTCCTTAGGTTCATAATGTCTGGCAATCCACCCATGATCAACCATGCTCTCTCGCGTGACCAGGTTCGCCAAGTCGACAAACTGGCGATTCAGGAATATGCGATGAGCGGTCTGGTGTTGATGGAGAACGCCGGGCGCGGAGTCGCCGAATTTGCTTGCCGGCTCTCCAAACCGGTTCCCGCAGGAATTCTCTGCGGGAAAGGCAACAATGCGGGGGACGGCTACGTCATCGCCCGTCACTTGCAACTGGCGGGCTGGCCAGTCCGCATCATCCAGCTTTACGATCCAGGCGATCTCCACGGGGACGCGGCAGCCAATTGGTTGATTGCCCAACGTGCAGAGATCGACACCGTCGTGCTGGGGGCTGAACAGCTAAAGCAGCTGCCGGAACTGCTCGCCGACTGCGGAATGCTATTCGACTGCATGCTGGGAACGGGAGCCACCGGGGCTCCCCGCTCGCCACTGGCCGAAGCGATTGCGGCCGCCAACGCGACCGCCTCAGTGAAGATCGCCGTCGATCTCCCTGCGGGGCTCGACTGCGATACGGGCGAAGTCCACTCACCCTGTTTGCGAGCTGACTACACCTGCACATTCGTGGCTACAAAACCAGGCTTCCACACCGCTGGCGGCCGGCAAGTCACCGGCAAGGTTGAGGTCGTCGGCATCGGCGTGCCGAGCAAACTGCTAACGCAATTCGCATCAGCCGGACCACAGAACTGAGCCGCCGTCCTGCTAACATTGTAGGGCGATTCTCCCCAATCAATCCTGAAACTGTAAAGCGGTCATTTCGGTACGCGATCTGAAGTTGAGCGTTGCCTGCCGTTCTCCCACTTAGGCGCAATGCTTACCCCCGTTAATCGCGGAGCCGCCAAAAGCCTGAATGCGGCTCATCAATACTCGGGAAATCATTGGTCGAGACAAACGCTTTACGACAAGCTGAAAGGCATTGAAACTTCCGTTTCAACTGCCCTGCTTCTTGTAAATACTTGCGGTGGCCCATGCTTGACGGGCGTTTGATGCGAATTTGACCATCTCCTCAGCGGCTCCGATCTCTAGCAAGATACGCACAAAACGCCTCGCAGAATTCAACGAAGTTATTCGTAGATATCTGAAAACAAATCGCGTTTTCATTGCCATGCAAGCTACCGTATTCCGCCTAGCAGGCAACTGGATGCAGGTCCGCGGGACCCATTCGCTGGAGTAACCATGGGGTTGCGGCTCGCTCACATTCAGCGAGAGCGTTTCTTGAGTTGATCGCCGAAACAAAATGCTTGCTGAGACCAGCATACTCCGTGGGAGGCGTTCCATGCGGGACAAAGACACCTCCCTGGGCAACCATACACCCCCGTAGCAGCGGATCCTTTAGGGGGTTTTAATTGCAAGCCTGAATGTGGTGTCTTCCCACAAGCTACCCTTCTGGGTACTCGGCACTAGCCACTAGCGCAGTTATGTCGACTTTGCCGGCAGGCAATCTGAGAAGCCTTCGTTTCACGATCAATTTGTTCTAACTCAATCCGATTATGAACAAGATTTAAGCGGCGGATATCGGAGCGAATCACCACAGAGAATTCTCACAGTTCAAATCATGGCAGCTATGACAATCACCGCGCCCGAATCCTTAGATGTTGGCTTTGTGCTCGCTTGTGCAGCGATCATCTTCCTAATGCAAGCTGGTTTTTGCTTGTTGGAAGCAGGACTAGTGCGCACAAAAAACAGCATCAACGTGGCCGTCAAGAACATTCTGGACTGCTCTTTGACAATCTTGCTGTTCACACTGGTCGGCTTTTCGATGATGTTCGGGGTATCCTACAACGGCATCGTTGGAATTCCCGGCAGCTGCGATTATTTGCAAGACTCACGATTGACGGCGTTTTTCATTTTCCAGCTGGTCTTTTGTAGTTCGGCCGCGACGATTGTCAGCGGTGCCGTAGCCGAACGTGTGCGGACAGTGGTTTACCTGTACATTACTTTAATCGTCGGCGGGTTGGTCTATCCAATCTTTGGCCACTGGGCATGGGGCGGAGTACTTCCCGGAACAGCGTCTGGTTGGCTTGCTGAATTAGGCTTTGTCGATTGGGCTGGATGTGTGGTCGTGCACGTTGTTGGAGGGTTTTCAGCACTCGCCGCAGCACAAGCTGTGGGGCGTCGGCGTAATTATTCCCAACAGAACATATCCGGAGGGCACAGCCTAACCCTGGCAATTTTGGGCACATTCTTATTGTGGTTCGGCTGGTGGGGCTTCAATGGCGGGAGTGGCCTGATGGTCAGCGAGAGCCTGCCGCGAGTCTTATTGAACACTAACATTGGTGCTGCGGCAGGTGCCGTTGCGGCAATGCTGTTCAGCATGCTGAGGCGAGGACGTCTCGAAGTCAGCGCGCTGATCTCTGGGCTGCTTGCCGGCCTCGTCAGCGTGACCGGAGCGTGCCATGTGATCTCTCCTGCGACGGCGGCCATTGCGGGTACCGTTGGCGCCTGGTTGGCATTAGAAGCTGATCGATTTATACGATGGATCGGCGTTGACGACGTGGTCAGCGCTTTCCCGGTTCATGGTGCCGCTGGTATTTGGGGAGCGATTGTCTTCGCACTGTTTGCCCCTGAGTCTGCACTTGTCGCCTCATCGCGAGGGATGCAGTTAGTGGTTCAGCTGATCGGAGCCATCGTGGCCGCGATTTTCAGTTACACAACAGTCTATCTCGCCTTAATGGCTCTGAAGCAAATTACCCCTTTGAGAGTCAAGGCAGGCCAAGAACTGGCTGGTTTGAATATCTCTGAACATGGGGCTACTAACGAGGTTGTTGATCTACTGGGGTCGATGGACTCCCATCGCAAAACGGGCAATTTTTCAAAGACGATTCAAGCGGATCCCCATACCGAGGTTGGCCAAATTGCCGCCGAATACAACCGGGTAGTCGTTCGCATCCAACAGGAAATGAATGACCATAACGAGACGAATGACTGGCTCCGAAATGAACGGCTCCGTCTGCATTCGGTTCTGGAGCACGCGGGAGTTGGAATTTATCAACTCGATGAGCATGGAAAATTCATGACCACTAATGCCACATTACTCTCAACACTCGGCTATCGGTCAACTTCGGAACTCATCAGCCACGCATCTGATCAATTACTGCCTTGGCACCGCCTCAACAGTCAAGCGAATCAAATTATAACAGAGAAATTCAGCCGGGGACTTGCCTTCAATGACTTAGAGAGTCAAATCGTAAACCAATGCGGAGAAGAAGTTTGGATTCTGGAAAGCCTCGTACCCGTCCGTGACCCTCAAGGTTGTTTGATCAGCTGGCTTGGGACAATTCACGACATCACCGAGCGCAAGAATGCCATGATGGCTGAGGTGCAAATCGCCGAAGCAAAGAGTCAAGCGAAAGGTGAGTTCCTTGCCAACATGAGTCATGAAATCCGAACTCCGCTGAACGGCGTAATCGGCATGCTCGATCTGCTAGAGGCCGCGGATATACCCGCCAAAGAATCACACTTCGTTTCAGTCGCAAGGTCCAGTGCAAATAGTTTACTCGCCTGTATCAATGATGTGCTGGACTTTTCCAAGATTGAAGCTGGACGGCTAGAAATTGAATCGGTCGAATATGATTTGACCGATCTGATTGAAGGAACCGCAGAGCAATTTGCAGTTCGGGCCCATCAAAAAGGTCTGGAAATGAATTGCCAGTTAGATAAAGCTCTTGCGCTGCGTGTCATCGGTGACCCCGAGAGGCTACGGCAAGTGCTAACCAACCTAATGGGCAACGCGATCAAATTCACCGAAAAAGGTGAAATTAATTTACGAGTGGTCCGTCGCGGATCGGTAATTCGATTTGCTGTTCAAGATACTGGAATTGGTATGGATGCTGAGGTTCGAAATCGCTTGTTCGAATCCTTCATGCAAGCCGATCTATCAACAACCCGCAAGTACGGCGGTACCGGACTTGGCTTAGCTATCAGCGGAAAGCTGGTCGAATTAATGGGCGGCCAGATCAAAGTCAACAGCGAGGTTGGCGAAGGTTCGGAATTCTGGTTTGAACTACCTTTAGAAGTCGTACAGGAAATAAACACCAACAACCGAACACCTCAGGAACTGCTGAAGTTACTTGAGGGCAAGCGGGTGCTTGTAATCGATGACAACGCGACGAATTGCGAAATCATGAGCAACCAGCTTGGTATTTGGGGGATGGATGTCAGCATCTGCCAGCAACCTCGGGGCGCCGTGGAACGGATGTTGGTGGCCGAGCGATTGGAAGACGCGTTTTCACTTGTCATTCTTGACTACTGTATGCCCGATATGGACGGCCGTGAAGTTGCATCTGCCATCCGCAAACACCCGGCACTGAGCAATATTCCAATCATCCTCCTATCGAGTAACCACGAACTTCTAACGGCCAAGGAATTGCGGGACATTGGCATCGAAATGGCAATGCTAAAGCCAGCGCGTCAAAGTCGGTTGCTGGATGCCCTGATGACTTTACTACACAGCCAGGCCACCAAAAATACAGCCACGCCGTCAACGCCGCCGATTACTTCCACCACCGCCGAAAGGCAACAAACCGTTGCAGCAGCTCCCAACACCCCGGTTCCCGATCCGCAAACGAATGCCACCAACGTCATCCCAGTAAATGGCTGCGATATCCTAATTGCCGAAGACAATCAGGTAAACCAATTAGTAATTCAGCAAATGCTCCTGAAACTTGGGTATTCGTGTGAACTAGCCGGAAATGGGCAAGAAGCTTTTGAGAAAGTAAAACAGCATAAATACGCGGCCGTTTTAATGGATGGGCACATGCCAATCATGGACGGAATTGCCGCGACGCACGCGATACGAAATTGGGAGCGAGAGGTCGCTGCAATACACTCGGTACCAATTATCGCAGTCACTGCAAACGTCGTTCAGGGCATTCGTGAAGAATGTCTCGCGGCGGGCATGAATGACTATCTTTCCAAACCCGTAGCACTGCCAAAGCTACGTGACCTACTGCATCGATTGATCGGCGATCGGCTCCACAAACATCAGCCAGAACCATCCGCCGTGGTGGCAACAGCGCCGGTGCTGCCCGAACAAGCGCTGGCTACCCCGGTCTCCGCAGACAGCTTCGCTTCGGAATCAGTCGCCTCGGAATCAGCCCCAATTGAAGATTTCACGGCAAGCGAATCCTTGGCGGCAACTGAAAACGTGCTGGCAACTGAGGACGTGCTGGCAATTAAAGACTTGAGAACATTTGAAGAGTTCATCTCGCAAGAGGAACTGACGCGGCAATGTGGTGGTGATGAAGAGCTTGCGCGACAAATACTGCAAATCATGAAGGACACACTTCCACAACGAATGCGGGACCTGGAAACTGCTTGTTCATCACAAGACCTTGAGCGAATCCGCAGCATCTCCCATCAATTGAAAGGTGCTGCCAGCGACACAGCATTGAAGGCCATCAGCCAAACTTCGGCAACACTTGAGTCACAAGCCATCGCCGGTGATCTCGAGGGAAGCGTCGCGTCAATGCAAACGTTGAAGACCAGAGTGGAGAAGACGCTTGACGCACTCCAACTAATTCTACAGTGATGCGGCCGCACTTGGACCCAAGACACTAACATTTGCTGCGAAAACGAATAGAAAAATCAGGATGCTCAACATCATTTCTCAATCCGACGGACCGCCAGTCTTAGATTCGTTTGGTGCGCCCAAGCATCCAGCGCATCTGGCTCCCGTAGATCATGCGTTGGTAAGAACAGCAACCGACACGATATATAAAGAGCAAATACTAGTCGTTGACGACGAACAAGTCACTCGCTTCCGCCTCAACCATATTCTATCTGCGGCTGGCTACAAGGTTCTCGAAGCATGCAATGGACGCGATGCGTTGGAAATAGTTAAATCGACGTCGATCGATTTGGTACTAATGGACATCTGCATGCCGGTGCTAGATGGTTTCAGGACGCTGCGTTTGCTTCGGCAAATGCATAGCCTGGCCGATCTGCCAGTCGTGATGATGACGGCCAGCGATCGAAGTGCTCAAATATTAGAAGCCTTTGAGGACGGTGCCAGTGACTACGTCAGCAAACCGATAGACGGACAAGTGGCTATCGCTCGGATTCGTAACCAACTTCTGGCAAAGAACGCACAACGTCAACTGCGGGAGAGTGAGGAGCGATATGCGTTGGCAGCACGCGGCACAAACGACGGGATGTGGGATTGGAACCTGGCGACCGGCGAACTTTACTTGTCACCTCGCTGGCGGTCAATGCTGAGCATCGAGTCTTCCGATTTTAACCCGACCGGTTCCCAGTGGATGGAACTGATTCACTTTGAAGATCGTAAACGAGTCTCCAAAGATCTAGAGCTTCATTTGCTCGGAGAGACCAGCCATTTCGAAACAGAGCTTCGAATGTGCGATTCGAGCGGTGGTTACCGCTGGATGCTGTGTCGCGGCTTAGCCGTGCGGGACTCTGAAGGAACAGCTTGTCGAATTGCCGGATCGCTTACCGACATTACCGAAGGTAAGGTTGCGGATGGACTGACGGGACTACCGAACCGAATACTATTGCGAGATAGAATCCAAAGATGCATCGAGCAACTCTCCAGAAGAACCGGGGCTGGATTTGCTCTGATCTACATGGATATGGATGATTTTAAATTAATCAATGACAATCTCGGCCACGACTCCGGCGACGAGTTTCTAGTTGGCATCGCTCGGCGGCTGGAAACCACACTGCGAAAATCTGACGCCGTGATCGCTCGTCTGGGAGGCGACGAATTTGCCGTGCTCCTCGAAAACGTGCGCACCATCGGTGAAGCAATCGCCGTTGCGGAAAGAATGCACGAGAAATTACACCAACCTTTCGCCGTTGCGGAACGTGAAATACTAACGCGCGCAAGCATGGGGATCGTACTTGCCACATCGGCCGATCCGCAAGATATGACAGCCGAGAACTTGCTCAGCCGCGCGGATGCGGCAATGTACGAAGCAAAAAAACAAAGCGATATTCCATACTGCGTTTTTCGCGAAGAAATGATCAGCGAAAATGCGATGCGACTGGAACTGGGAGGAGAACTGCGAAGCGCCATCATGCGAGACGAGTTATCGCTGTACTACCAGCCCATCGTCGGAGTGGCTGAACGCGCCATCGTAGGCTTTGAAGCATTACTTCGTTGGCATCATCCGGTTCACGGCAATATTCCTCCAAGCGATTTTATCCTGATCGCGGAGGCCAACGGATTGATTGTGGACATTGGCGCGTGGGTTCTTGAGACGGCCTGTCGCCAAGCCAATCAATGGCGAACCGAGTACCAACGTGACTTAATGATCAGTGTAAACGTTTCGGTTCGCCAGCTTGCGTGCCTAGACTTTGCCGAAATGGTTGCTCAAACGCTCGCCAAAACAGGCTTGCCGCCACAATTGTTGAAACTGGAAGTGACTGAGAGTCTGTTGATGCAAGATCCTGAGAATACGATCGAAATGCTTAATCGGCTTAGAGAGTCTGGCGTCACAATTGGGATTGATGACTTTGGGACGGGATATTCTTCACTTTCATACCTACACCAGATGCCGTTAGATATCCTCAAAATCGATCAATCTTTCGTCATTCGCTTGGAGGAATCCGAAAAGCATTTAGCGATTATCTGCTCAATCATCGCGCTCGCAAAAAGCCTAGGGCTCAAAGTGATTGCGGAAGGTGTTGAGACCGAATCGCAGCTTCTTCGACTTCAGGAGGTTGGCTGCCACATGATGCAAGGATACTATCTTGCCCACCCGCAGCCCGCAGAGATCGCTTGTGATTTCATCGTCAAATCCTGGGAGTGGCCTTAGCCGCCAGCCCAACACGATTCACCTCAGCGGCTTCGCAACCCACAGCCCCGCAGCAACGGATAGCAGCCGTGGTCTCCACTTCACGACCAGGACTTGCCTGACCAAAATATGCAGCAGCGAAGACCACTCAAACTAAATCCGCTAGACCATATCAATGAGGAAGCGAATGGCCTGCCGGAGCCTTGCTGCACGCAAAGGCTCCAGCTCATTCGCTTCTTTAACGTGGTCCGGCACGGAGCCAATTCGCCGCCGAAGGTTCGATTGTCCTCAATCGCTTGCAACACTGCAAACAGCTGGGACAGCGGTTCTACACTGCAAACAGCTGAGGACAGCGGTTCTACA
>CAZHTX010000001.1:0-9048 GCA_964535475.1 uncultured Pirellulaceae bacterium | reverse complement strand
AACAGCTGAGGACAGCGGTTCTACATTGCAAACAGCTGAGGACAGCGGTTCTACAATACCTACTGTGGCAAACGCCCAGTTTCGATCGGTGGCAAATCGCCCGTCAAACCTTGCTTCATAAAGTTGACGACATCGGTGATTTCGGCGTCGGTCAAGTTGAGCGGCTTCATCTTGTCACTCAACCAAGGATTGGGATGACCGCCCTTATTGTACCACACCATCACTTCTTCCAGCGTCTGCTGGCTGCCGTCGTGCATGTAGGGAGCCGTCAATGCGATGTTCCGCAGCGTGGGTGTCTTAAAAGCACCCTTCATCGCTTCTTCCTTAGTCACGACAAAACGCCCCAAATCAGGTTCTTCGGCGTCCATCCCAACACCCAAATTGTGATACTGTTCATCAGTAAAGTTCGCACCCGCATGACACGTCGCACAGTTCGCCTTGCCGAAGAACAAATCCATGCCTCGCTTGGCAGATGCAGTCAGCGGGTTGGCTGCGGCGGCAGCTTGCAATCCCTCGTACTCCTTCACGAATTCGGGATCTTCCTCTCGCAGATCTTCCAAGAATTCAAGATCATCGGCAAAGACTTTCTCGAATTGAGCCAACGGCTGATAGGCATCGTAAGGAGCTGGGCCGGTCACCAAAGTGCGTTCGAACGTGGCAATCGCTTTGCCCACGTTGTCGATCGTGACACCATCCGGGAAGATGCTCTCGAACTGCATCTTATAACCCGGGATCCCGCTCAAGCAGAGGATGCAAGCATCGTGGGTGTTCCCCATTTCGATCGGGTTGGCAATCGGCCCCACCGCTTGGGCTTCCAACGAATCTGCGCGTCCATCCCAGAACTGAGCCTTGCTGATGATCCGGTTGTAAGCCACTGGTGAATTTCGATTCCCCTCCTGCTTATCCACCCCAACGCCAAAACGAGTGGTGGCGGCGTAACCGACATCGGGGATGTGGCAGCTGGCACAGCTGATCGTGGTATCGCTAGAGAGCCGCGTGTCGAAATAGAGCTGCCGTCCGAGTTCGATTTTGGCTCGCGTGATCGGGTTGTCTTCAGGGATGTAGATATTGTCACTGGCGGCCGCCAAGCCCTCAGGCAATGCCACTTGCAGCGGTTGATGGTTGGCGGGATCGGCCAGCCAAGCCTTAATATCACTGGTCTTGAGAGTCCCTTCACCGGGGATCCCCTCGAGCAAATTACCACCCCCTAAAACCACCGTGCTGGTATCGGCAGCCCAACTGCGGGGTGTCATCAAACCGCTGGAGATCGTCAGGAGCAACCCGGCAATCGCCACGCTAAATTGAAACTTACTTCTTCTCATTCTCTCCCACCTAATCGTGTTGGGGCTGCAATTATTGAGTTTTCTCGTAAAGTGTTCTGAGTACTCAATAGTATAGTCAATATTCGGTTTTTATCACCTCGGTGAACCGGGCTATCTTCACTGGGATAACACATCGGCGTGGCACAATTAACCGCACCACAAAACCAGCCCGGACCGCTCCCCCTGTACCAGCAAGCCCTCAGTCGTGCCCCGAGAGAACCAGGAAAACTGCCTTGAATGCAGAGATCATCATCCGCCCGGCCAATTATGCAGACTTACCTGCCATGATGCAGATTTTAAACCACGAGATTAAACACACCGTCAATTGCTTCCGCATGCGACCAATGACCGCAGGAGACGCGGAAAAATGGTGGAAGGCGAGAGAAAACGGACGTTACCCCGCCTGGGTGGCTATGCGGCAGGAGCAAGTTGTCGGTTGGGGCAGCGTCTCCCGCTGGTCCGCTTACGAGGCCTACGACGGGACAGCCGAGCTCTCGATTTGGATCGCCCCCGAAGCTCGCCGCCAAGGGCTGGGCAAACGCCTCATGCAAACCCTCATCGAGTTTGCCAGCGGCGCTTCCTTTCGCGTGCTGCTGAGCCGGATCGAGGCGGAGAACGAAGCCAGCATCGCGTTGCACGTCGCGTTCGATTTCAGCAAAGTTGGCACACTCAGCAACGTCGGCGAAAAATTTGGCCGCTTGCTCGACGTGGTGATCATGGAGCTCCAACTTCCACCCACAAGCCAACACTGACAACGGTGGAGCCGCAGGCGTTTAACAGTCAGCCGCAGGCGTACTGCGTTCTACAGCGTACGTTGACAGCGTGCTTCTTCAGCCACCGGTTAAACGGCACCACCTCACAATGACCTTGCCAATTTCCGCGCGGACGTATTGAGCGCCAAGTCTTGCAAGTCGTTCGGCGTGAACCAACCCGCTTGCGTTTGCCCCTCAGCCGTTTCGCGACAAGTGCCTGTCGCCACGGGTTGGGCGTGATGAGCGTGCAATGTGATGCGATATTTGGTCACCGCATGTTTGATTACGCCGAGCGGATGATCAAGCTCGATTTCCCAGCCGAACTGAGCGGCAAATTGAGCCCGCACCGCCGCTCGAATCGCCTCATCCGCGGCTGCCCGCAGTTCGGTAACATCGAAGCGGGGAAAATCCCACATCCCGGCCCAGTGCGCATCGGGCGGACAGACTCGTAAGAAATAGTGCTCACCGCGGCGCACGGCCACCGCCCAGTGGATCCGTTCCTCATACTTAATTTGCTTGACCTTACCCGGAATCTCCGCCTGCAAACCCAAGGCGTAAGTGGCGCAATCGGACTGCAGCGGACACGTTTCGCAGCTGGGGTTTTGCGGCGTGCAGGCCAGCGCCCCAAATTCCATCAAGGCTTGGTTCAAACGACCACTTCCGGACCGCGCTGGTAACAACGCCTCAGCCACTTGCCAGAGCAGCCGCAGCGAAGCACTCTCGGCCGGTGGGCGCCGCAGCCCGATCAAGCGGCTGAACAAGCGGACCGTGTTGGCCTCGACAATCGGCAGCCGCTGGTCTTGGCTGATCGAAAGAATCGCTCCAGCCGTGTAACGACCGATGCCGGGCAATGCCAAAACCGCTTCCAAAGTCGTGGGAAAACAACCCGCATGCTCGGCGACAATTTGCTGTGCGGCCGCGTGCAATTGCCGGGCCCGGCGATAATACCCCAAGCCTTCCCAGTACTTCAGCAATTCCTCAATCGGCGATTCGGCCAAGCTGGTGACATCGGGAAAACGCTGCAAGAACCGCTGGTAGTACGGAATCACCGTGGCCACTTGCGTTTGCTGCAGCATGATCTCGCTGATCCAAATCGCGTAGGGATCGGCGGTTTCTCGCCACGGCAAAACCCGTTCATTGTCGTCAAACCAACGCAGCAAGCGGTTCCGCACGCGCCGCCGCCAAAGCTTGTCGTGCCAATCAGCGGCATGGGGAATCGCCGCCACGTTTACAGTCGCCCCAACTCGATATTCAATTTTTCTTGGCGACCGAATCGCTGCACGGTTAATTCCATCGGTTCATTGGGAGCATACTTGCGAACGGCGACTTGCAGATCGGCGAAACGAGCAATCGGATGCTCGCCCAGCGAAAGGATCACATCCCCCGGCCTGACACCGGCCCGATCGGCAGCCGAATCGGGAACCACGACGCGAACCACGCAAGCGAGGTCAGCCTGCGAACACTGCACACCTAAGAATCCACCCCGGCTATAGATAATTTCAAGGCCCTGGAAATTGCCCTCCAACGCATCGACATCTTCGGGAACAAACTTGGTGGCGGTCAAAACCAACGTGTTGCGGAGCGGCAACTCGGCCATCGCAAACAAGTCTTCATCCGGCCCGCCCACGTCCACGAATAACAACTCGAGCGTGTTGATCCGTTCCAACTCGGCCAACTTTTTTAATCCGGCCGCCGACAACTTGGCATCACGCAGCTGGATATCGACCAATTTGGGCAATTTCACAATCGCGTCAATCGTCTCATCGCAAACGGTATCTCCAGCCATCACGACCATCGTGGTGGAGTACATCCAAGGCAACCAACGCAGCGCTTCGGAGTCGATTTTCCAGTTCTCGGGAAAGATGATCGCATCCTCCGCCGCCAACCTGGAATTAAACGTCAACTCCTGAATCCCGACCTTCAAACCGGCCGCCGCCAAGCGCGCTTGTGACCGCACGCTGCGATCTTGCTCGATCATCTCGATCGAAGAGTCGGCGCGAGTGGCCGCCGATCCGGGGCCGTTCTGCCGCAACCGCCCGAGCGCGTTCCAAGCCAACGGTGGATCGTAAGGCGTCTCCAACACGGCCAAGGACTGTAGAATGAAACTTGCTCGATCAACGACCTCGAGATTACCACCCCGCACGGCCGCTTCCAACGGCTCAATCGCCTCCTCCCCGGCACTCTCCAACCGCCGCATGGCAACCTGCCGAGCATGGTAACTGGAAGCACTCAACTGCTCGATGTAACGCTCCAAGTCGGCGGATGACGGGGCAGGGGGATCATCCTCAGCGGCAAAGACTGAGGTGGTGCTGATGGCAACTCCGCCAAAACTCACCAGCCACAGCAGCCCACAACCGCAAGTGGCAACCACCAGCTTCCAGGAGTTCACTGAGAACCCCGCAACGCGTTTGCCAGCCATTCCGTTTTTCATCTTACTCCCTTGACTTGATTCTGAAACTTTAAGGTTACATCAGCCGTTGAGCGCTAGCTCACAGTTTCGCAAAACCGCACGCTGGCGCGTTGCGGCTGATTCAGTTCTGCAGAACCGCACGCTGGCGCGTTGCGGCTGATGCAGTTCTGCAAAACCGCACGCTGACGCGTTGCGGCTGATGCAGTTCTGGGGAACCGCACGCTGCCGCGTTGCGGCTGATGCAGTTCTGCAGAACCGCACGCTGGCGCGTTGCGGCTGGTTCCGTTTTGCTTGATGACTTATGGGCAGGTGCTTAGTTGTTTTCGGGTGGAGTGGTTGCCAAAACGCCCGGCGACAATCGACCGGGCGGCAGGCCGGTTGCGGAGACTTTCACACGGTACAGTCCGGTGCGAGCGGTCACGAATAACTCATTGCGTTCCGCACCCCCAAAAGTCACGTTGGCGGGCTGTTCAGGAAACTCGATCGTGGTCAAGTAAGTTCCTTGGCGATCGAACACTTGCACGCCCGTGTCGGCGGTAATGTAAAGGTTACCACGGGTATCAACCACCATCCCATCACCGCCCGAGTTTCCATTATCGCTCTTCTGTCGCAATCGGCAAAACACTTTTCCAGGCCCCAACTTGCCGGGGGCCAAAACTTGGTACACCATCATCTCCGCCGACCGACTGGGGATCACGTACAACTGGTCGCCGTCGGGCGAGAGCCCGATCCCGTTGGGTGCTGGCAAATCGCCAGTCACGCGGATCACTTGGCGATCGGCGGTGATGTAATAGACCGCCTGCACGCCCTGGGGCAGCGGTTCGGGTGCGCGAAACAGCGGATCGGTAAAATAGACGCCGCCAACTGAATCGATGATCAAATCGTTCGGCGCGTTAAATCGTTTCCCCTGATAACTCGCCGCCAACGTTTCGAACGCTTTGGTCTGCAAATCATAAGCCACCACTTGGCCATCCATTTGACAAGCCACCAGCTGCCCACCAGCCTCCACCAACAACCCGTTCGCATGCCCCGCCGGCTCAATCCATGGAACCGCTTTCTGCCCCGGTTGCCAATGCAAAATCTGATCGGCAGGAATATCTGTGAAATAAAGCCCGACTGCCGCCCCAGGACACGCCAAAGCCGGCGTGGGCCCCTCGGTAAATTGAAATCCACCCTGCAGCTTTTCCACCGGGCCGAGCGCGCGAATCGACTCGTCGCCCGAGGACACTTCAGCAGCGGGCGCGTCTTGCCCTGACAAACTTGCTACCGGCAACCAACACAATAAACCAATGGACACCAAACCAACGGATATCGCGCACGCGAATCTAGACATTGCTTTCACCGACGATGATGCGAAGAAAAAATCGAGCGAACAAACGTGCCCATTTCATTGAGCGCAGTAAATCGAGAGCCCAGTTAACAGCTCTAGGTTAACAGCTCGCGTCGCATCCGTGTGAGCGAATCGAGCAGCGGCCGCGGTTTTCCGCTTGCATCGATCAAGCCGCTGTGGGGCATCACGTGTGGGTGACGATCATCCCAGCCCTCCCAAAGAATACCGTGCACCACTCCCTTGGCGAGCATGGTTTGCATCCAGCGGATCGCCAAATTGGCTTGCAAATCGGCGGTCACTTGCCCCTCGGGGCCGGTGGGAATCACTTCAGAGTTGCGAATCGCTCGCGGGTCGGGACCACTCTCCGCGGGAAAAACCAACTGAGCCATCAAGGGCAATCCCAAGTTGGCCCAGCGATCAATCTGCTGGCCCAAATCGAGCAAAGTTCGGGGCAAACTCCCGCTATCCTGGTAGTTCATCCGCAATTCCAACCCGATCCCGCTGACGCCCAAATTGGAACGAATCAAAGCGTCGGCGAAATGGATCGGCGAAATCCCGTCCCGTTCGGCCCCCAGGTACTCTCCCCACGGTCTGTCGACGGAGATCAAGACCGGCGTCCGCGGATCGACCCGGCGGATGGTGTGAATCACGGCGACCGCCAATCGCATCACTTGTTCTTCATCCAAGGGAATCGGCCCGGGCGTGTTCAGCCCAGCCACCGCGTGCCACAGGTGGACGCGTCCCTGATACCGCATCACGGTCCGTTCCACGTAGGCTTCGACCGATTCGACCAAGGTGGAAAAATTCCCCTCCATCAAATACAGCCAATCGGGTACTAATTTGGTTTGGAAGTTCAGCAGTGGTCCCGCCACAACCCGCATCCCGTGCCGCGTGGCCCAATCGAATAAGGTATCGAACCGGCTGTAGTCCACTCGTCCGGCGGCCGTTTCGACTTGCCCCCAACCAACCGCGATGCCAATCGAGTTGAAGGCCTCGCGATAAGCACTCTCCAGCGGCCCTCCACTGACGATCTCGTCCATCGCTTCGACCGGCGCGGTGGCACCAATCAACGTTCCCAGTTGCCGTTCGTTTTGCTTGCGGTAAGCCAATGCCTGCTGGTTATAGGCGTCGGCCAACACGTCGCCGGCTCGCAGTAATTCATAGATCGAACAAGCAGCCCGGCTGGCCACCTCGCTGGCGGCACCGCGATGCGTGGCCGCTTGCAAAAATTTCTCCGTGCTGCTCTCCAGTTGAGCCTGCTGAGTCGCGTCCAATTGCAAACCGGCTCGACGCCACAGATCGGCCTGGTTACGAAGCCGAAAACATTCGCCACGAGCCAATTCCAATGGCAATAAATGCGGGGCGGCGGCGGCCAGAGGCTGTCGCTTGCTGCCCGTTTGCCGCAAAGAACAAGTCGACAGCGTGGTCAACGGTCCGGTGGGCGAAGCGGGAAAAGGGACATACAGTCGCCCCGAATCGTCGACGCCGCGAAGAATGGTCAGCACGCCGTCATCCAGCGTGACGCGACCTTCCCAAGGCACACCTTCAATACCACAAATGTAGGCAGACTCCCACATCTGGAGCTGACTTTGGTTCTCAGGCGGTACGGCGAATTGAAACTGTCCCATAGCCTCGAAGGGAGGACTTGAAACGAAACGCTCCGCCGACGCTCGGCGCGAGACCCTGAACGATAACCCAGCAAACAACTTGGGGCAATCAGCCCAGCCCCCAACAAACCGACAAAGTCAGGATTCTGTGCGAAATTTGCGCAATTTGGCTCCCCGCCTGGGAAGTATCTCGCGAAAACGCTAATTTCTTTGACGAACCCCCGTTCTTTGACAAACCCCCGACGATCACCGCCCCCTGGATACTCTCCCAATGCTCACTTTCGATGACAACGGCGCCCTGATCCGCACCGAGCTGCCATTGCCGTTGCAACGTGGCAAAGTTCGCGATGTTTATGACTTGGGTGACGCCCTGGCGATCATCAGCACCGATCGGATCTCAGCGTTCGATTACGTGCTGCCCGACGGAATCCCCGAAAAGGGTCGCATTCTGACCGCCATCAGCCAATTTTGGTTCGGTTTTCTACCGCTGCCAAACCATTTAATTTCCACGGGATTGCGTCCCGAACTGCAATTCAGCGAGGCGGTAACGGCTGCCCTGACCGGCCGGACGATGATCGTTCGCAAAGCCAACGTGGTCCCCTTTGAATGCGTCGTCCGCGGATACCTGGAAGGAAGCGGCTGGCGAGAATACCAAGCGACCGGACAAGTCTGTGGCATTCCGCTGCCGGCTGAACTGCGACAGTGCGAACGTCTGCCCTCGCCGCTGTTTACCCCAGCCACCAAAGCGACCAGCGGACACGACGAAAATGTCTCGCTGGAGACGATGATCACCGCCCTCGATCGCCCCTTAGCCGAAAGACTTCGCGATACCAGTTTAGAAATTTATCGTTTGGCGAGCGAACACGCTCGACGCCAAGGCCTGATCATTGCCGACACCAAGTTCGAATTCGGCTTTGCGGGTGACGAGTTACTGTTGATCGACGAAGTGCTCACCCCCGACAGCTCGCGTTTCTGGCCCGCCGATTCCTTCCAGCCCGGCCAAGCACAGCCATCATTCGACAAACAGTTTGTCCGCGAGTGGCTAGCCGATACCAGTGGCTGGGACCGCAACAGCCCACCACCACCGCTGCCGACGGATGTGATTGAAAAAACCCAAGCCAAATACTTGGAAGCCCAACGCCGCTTGCTGGCCGGGCAGTAGACCGGGGACCGATTTCAACGATCTAGATTGGCGTTGAACAATCATGCTAGGGATCGCTAGCGGTAAAACATATCGCCGCGACGACGCAGGATTCAATTACGATTACGAGCACCGCTTCGCTGAGCACGAGCACGAGCAAAAGCGCCACGACCCCCGCGAGCTTGCCTCGTGCGGTGAAGAAGTTTTATGGCTAGCACATTTCCCACAAAGCTCGGCGATCCCCGTTCCGCCGCAGGCGGGCGGGGAGGAATCGATTTCCGCCGAGCTTGCCTCGGTCGGGATCACAACTGGAAGCTACCAAGCCAGCCCCGAAACGCCACCTTTTTTCCTGCCGCGATTCGCCTTCGGCGAATCGCGGCAGGAAAGGAGGGAATTGCGACGTGCAAAGTAGCTACCACTTGTTGCTCCGATCCGGGGCAAGCCCGGCGGAAGCATTGATCCGAAAACCGTTAGCCGCTTTGGCGC